>CAXNIA010000014.1:0-7502 GCA_964202375.1 Candidatus Babeliales bacterium
CATTTCCTATTTTTTCCAAAATTTTATCTGGTATTAAATTTAATAACTCTCCAACTTTAGTTTGTGCCATTTCTGTATTCTTTTTCTACGGGTCATATAAGGCAGTATTTTAAGCTAAAAATCGAACTCTGTACAGTCTTGGGACACTGTCCCGGCGGGGACTATTCGCTTTTCTTAAGAAGTAATTTATTATATGTTTTAGCCTAGTTGTTATGCCCTAAAGTTATTGAACAAATATCTCTTACCTGCGGTTATTGAGCAAATACAGTAACTACTTAGTTATATAAAAAATATAAAATTTTATTGTTAGTCTTGTTGGTGTGGCACTAAAAATTGATGTAACTACTCAGCTATTATTTATAATAATATATTGCCCTACGATTACTACGTAATCTCCGGGTACACCGGCCCGACGTGGCCTATACGTTCTTTCTTAAGAAAAACTTACTAATATATCTAATTATTTTTAAGAAATAATATTAGTTTTAAAAGAGGTCTGTTATTAATATTGTTGATGTTGCACTAAAAATTGATTAAAAAATAGAAAAAAAGCGAATAGTCCCCGCCGGGACTATGTACCCGGAGATTACATAGTAAGCGCAGGGCAAATTCACAACAGTTAAAAACATTAATTAAGTAATAGCTGAGTAGTTACAAATTGATAGATAAATAGAAAAAAGGGCGATTAGGACCCGCCAGGGGCTCCTGTCCCCGGAGATTGTAAAACAATCGTAGGACAAGTTTATGATACACATAAAAATTAATTTATTATTAATTAAGTAATAGTTGAGTAGTTATATTTTCTTATCTTAAAAAGGGCGATTAGGCCCCGCCAGGGGCCCCTGTCCCCGGAGATTGTAAAACAATCGTAGGGCAATATATTATAATTAAGTAATAACTAAAAAATTATATAATATTTTAGAGTAAAACCTACTACTATTTTATAATAATAGATTTTACTCTAACTCTTTAATAAATTATTTTATTTTTTACTTTTAGTTATTTTTTCAACTTTATCTTCAGGCATATTTAAATTAATTTTAGCAAAATCAATTTCTCTTTTTTTCATTAATTCTTGTTGATTGAAGTTTTCAACATTTAAATGAAAGACATGATGAACTATTTCCCATTTAATAGAAGTTAGCATGTCTTGAAACATTAAAAATGCTTCACGTTTGTATTCAATCAAAGGATTTTTTTGACCCCAACTGCGTAAATTAATCCCCTCTTTAAGGTGATCGATATTTAGCATATGTTGGTTCCAGCCTTTATCAATAGTTTCTAAAATAAGCCAACGTTCTATCTCTTGCATTCTTTCTTTATTCTCTGATCTGTACAGATTATATTGTTCTACTAAGTAATCTTTTAATTCTGATTCAAAAATTTGAGAAGTATTAGTATTTATTTTAGCATCATTAAATTTTGCTTCAGGAATACTTGTTATAGAGCTTAAAAGATGAAATACTTGTTGTATCTGTTCTTTATTAACATCTTTTTCAAGACAAACTTTATTTATTATATTTGAAGCTACTTGGCAGATCATGTCAGATATTATTTCATGACTATCATCTTTTTTATCTAAGATAGTCCTTCTAAACTTATAAATTACTAATCTGTGTTGATTTAAGACATCATCATATTCAATTAAATTTTTACGAATCTCAAAGTTATGTTTTTCTACTTTTTCTTGAGCATTTTCAATCATCTTGCTCAATAATCTTGATTCTATGACTTCATCTGGTTTCATACCAGATTTTTCCATTCTTTTTTTAGTGGTATCACCAGCAAAAATTCTGATCAAGTCATCATCTAAAGATATATAAAATCTTGATTCACCAACATCACCTTGTCTTCCAGATCTACCTCTAAGTTGGTTATCTATACGACGAGATTCATGTCTTTCTGTGCCTAATATATAAAGACCACCGGCTTTTCTAGAGTCATCATTTAGTTTTATATCTGTTCCTCTACCGGCCATGTTTGTAGCTATTGTTATTCTGCCCGGCTCACCGGCAAAAGCTACTATTTCAGCTTCTCTAGAGTGCTGTTTAGCATTTAAGACTTCATGGTTTATGCCGTGTTGCTTTAAAATAGCGCTTAATAATTCAGAATTTTCTACAGAGATTGTACCAATTAAAACTGGCTGGCCTTTTTCATGACGTTTTTTTACATCTTCTACTATAGCTTTAAATTTAGAAGCTTTGTCTAAGAAAATAAGATCAGGCTGATCTTTTCTAATCATTGGTAGATTTGTTGGAATAGCTACTACATCTAATTTATAGATATTATTAAATTCTTCTGCCTCTGTTAATGCTGTACCTGTCATACCTGCTAATTTTTTATATAATCTAAAGAAGTTTTGCAGCGTAATTGATGCTAAAGTTTGCGATTCTTGTTCTATTTTTACACCTTCTTTAGCTTCTATAGATTGGTGTAAACCATCAGAATAACGTCTACCGCTTAAAGTACGGCCTGTAAACTCATCTATTATTAAAACTTCACCATTTTTAACCATATACTCAACGTCTTTATTAAATAAAGAATTAGCTTTTAAAGCTTGATTTATATGGTGTAAAAGATTTAAGTTTTCTACAGAATAAATATTTTCTATTCCCCAGGCTTGCTCTACTTTGTCATTACCTGATTCGGTAAGTTGTGCTTGTCTGGCCTTTTCATCAACTTCGTAATCTGTGCCTTTTACAAGTTGTTTGACTATCTTATCAGCTTTACTATATAATTTACTGCTATCTTCAGAAGCCCCGGAAATAATTAAAGGTGTTCTTGCTTCATCTATTAAGATAGAATCTACTTCATCTACTATGGCATAGTTTAGGTCTCTTTGGACATAGTCTGAAAGTCTGAATTTCATATTATCACGTAGATAATCAAAACCTAGTTCACTATTTGTAGCATATAATATATCAGCATTATATGCTTCTTTGCGGTCTTTATCGTTTAAGCTATTTGTTAAGGTTGCTACAGTAAGCCCTAAATGATTATAAACAGGAGCCATCCATTGGGCATCTCTTTTTGCTAAATATTCATTAACAGTTACAAGATGAGCGCCTTTTCCCGCTAAGGCATTAAGATATAATGGTAAAGTTGCTGTAAGGGTTTTACCTTCACCAGTTTTCATTTCAGAGATAGCGCCTTGATGTAAAATTATGCCACCCATCAATTGAACATCATAATGTCTTTGGCCCAAGATACGCTTAGATGTTTCTCTAACTACGGCAAAAGCTTCAGGCAAAATATCATCTAAGGTTTCTCCCTTTGCTAGCCTAGCGCGAAACTCTATAGTTTTTTGTGTTAATTGACCATCATTTAAAGCTTGTATAGATGGTTCTAGTTTATTAATTTTATCAACTATTAACTGTAGCTTTTTTAGTTTTCTATTATTGGCAGTCCCAAAAATTTTTGAAATTAACTGTATTATCATTAAAACACCCTTACTTTTAAGATCTTTTTATCAAAACTTTATATTTTTATAAATTAAGAGTAAAGAAATTTTTTTATTATTTTAATAGTTTAGTATTATTGAATTATCTTTACTATAGAATATTGTCTTAAGTTAGATTTTTTATCTCTTCTATAAGAGCAAAATTCTATATTACAAAAAGTACATTTCCAATTATCTAAATTTATTTGATTATATTTTATACCATAATCTAATAAAAGCATTATATTATAATTTAGAATATCAAAATATATTTTATTGTTTTTATAAGAAATTGATTTTTGATTAGATATTTTTGTTATAAATTCTGCGGTAACTTCATAGCAGCATGAACCTATTGATGGCCCAAAATAAAACATTAAGTCTTTGGGCATGCTATTATGCACCAAAAATATTTTAATAATATTTAATATTATATTATCTAAAGAACCTCTCCAGCCAGCATGAATTACGGTGCAGTTTTGCGCTATTTGGTCAATTATTATTATTGATAAGCAGTCAGCTGTAAAAACACCTATGGCAAGACCTAGAGTTTTTGTAAAAATAAAATCGCCTTCTTTTGCAAAAGAATCAATATTGTTTTCTAAGATTATGCCATTGCTGCTGTGAGTTTGTTTTAAGAATATTGTTTCACCAATATTCTTAATTATTATTTTTTGGGTATTTTTTTCTAAATCTAATGCTGACTTTTTATCACCAAATTTAATTATAAATTTATCGATCAAGTTTAGTAAACCCATATAGTTTGCTTAGACATTCTACGTGTTTTTTTAATTCTAGAGTTTTTACGTCTGGCTTTGTTTGAGTATCGCTTGATATATTTGCTTTGATAGCAATAACTGCAAATGGTACACACATTGAAAAGTAGTAAGTCACTTCTTGTGGTTGTTGAGCTTTTGGTTGTTGTGCTTGGCTAGCTGTTAGGTGTGATATATTTAAGAAAAAAAGCGTTAGTAATAATTTTATTTTTTTGTTCATTTTTTATTTTACCTATATTTATTACAGCATTTTTATTAAAGAGTTACTTTTTAACTATATACTATTTTTTTACTTTTTTTAAAACCCTTGCTTTTTTGTTTTTAACTTTGTTATTTTATTAATAATAGCAATTGATTGTCAATTGTTTTTTATTAATAAAAAAGGGAAAAAATGAAAAAAGTATTTTTATTTTCTTTAGTTGTATTGTTATCTTGTAAGATTAATGCAGTTGTTTTAGATTTGGAGTATAGCCCTTTTTATTGGCCAGAACATGAAAGATCTTCTACAGATCTTGGTGTAATAGCTTTTACAGATGCTGAAAATCAAGCCTGTAAAGATGAAAATAGTGCTTTTGATCTTATTAGTGCAGTATTTACTAATAAATTCAATTCTGTGTACCCTGGAAAATCAGGGTGTCAACCTGGAGACACGCTTTCAGCTTCTGGAGTTAACTGTCAAGATTTAGGTACTCAAGCAGTGCAAGCTGCGATTAATACAGCGCCTACTTATTTTACAGCAAATCCTCTTTTAAATAAGTCTTTATGTGTAGGTGGTGTTTGCGGACCAAATGGTTGCGTTGCGGCAGAACGTATGAGTTCAGGACCGGTGTCGCGAAAAATTGATGTTTAGGATTAGTTTAAATTTTTACAGTCCCTAAAATTATTTGTTATTAATAATAAATAGTTTTACTGTAATTTTTTTGTAATCAATAAGTTATCAATTCTCTTTAATAACAAATTTAATTTAGTGTAATCATTTCCATATAGGTGTGATAATAAATTAATAAATTCATTAATAAAGCTATCATTTAAGATATCAAGCTCTTGATACCTTGATATTATAGCAAGAATTAATTCATTTAAGTTTGGTATTAAATTAGAATTTTCAAAAATGACATGTAAATATGAATGATCCTTAAAAAAAAGAAGCTCTTCTTCTTTAGAAGCTTTTTTTACAAAATTATGTAATTTTGCAGCATATGGTGACAATTGATAAAAAATAGGTTTTTTATTATGTCCAATTACTATTGCTGAAAAATTTGTTTCTATAAAATTAAATATTTGAGGGTGTTCATTTTTGAGCTGCAGCTCTGTTAGTTTTAAAGCTTTTGGTAATCTTAATGGTTCTGAGGGAGCAGTATGAACTTCATAAACCATTCCCCATATATCAGTTTCTGCTGTTATTACCAAAGAGCCAAAAGCTGGGATAACATCCCATGACCAAGATTGAGCTTTATATTTTTGTAGAGATGCTTCAATGATTTCCCCAAATTCACCATTAATCATATTTTTCTTTTATTTTAAAATAAAGGTTTTTCTTTGTAAGAAAGATGGGCCATAAATTTTTATATTATTTCTATGCTCTAGTGTGCCATAACCTTTATGTTTTTCTAGTTTATAATTTGGATTTATATTGGCAAGGTTATAAATAAGCCTGTCTCTTTCTACTTTGGCTATTATAGATGCAGCAGCAATTGAGGCCGACCAATATTCACCTTTTGGTTCACTTATTATGGGAATGTTTTTATATAAAGTTGAAGATAAATCTAATTTAACTGCGTCTATTAAAATAAATTTTGGTAGCGCAGTTGTTTTTTTTGATAAATTTATAATAGCTCTTAACATAGTTATTTTTGTTGCTTGATAAATATTGTATTTATCAATTTCGCGATGATTAGTTATTGAAAAACAACTTATGGCGTTTTCTTTTAACCAATCATAAACTAAAAGCCTATTTTTTGGGCTAAGAATTTTAGAATCTTTCAAGTCTTTGTGATAAGAGTTTGGTTTTAAAATAGCAGCAGCAGCTACTACCGGACCTATTAAAGAGCCTCGACCAGCTTCATCTAGCCCACATACTAAATAATTAGCATTCCAGGCTTCTTCTTCATATTTGAATTGCACAGATTGAAATTTTTTTATTTTATTACTCTTACTAGTTTGACAAAATTGTTAAGTTATCTATATTTAAAATTGTAGATTTTTAAAAATAATCTACGTATCAATCATACTATCAAATAAGTTAGATCACAAATATTCAGGAGAGATTAAATGAAGGGCTCAACTGCGCTTCGCGTAAAAGAACTTTTGAGAGAAAAAGGCTGGACAACTAAAGTTCTTGCTGAAAAAACAGGAATGTCTGAAAGCTATTTAACTCATATTAAAAATGGTACTAGACGTTGGAATGAAGATTCACTTAGAAAGTTAGCTGGAGCTTTTGAAGTTAATCCAATAGATTTATTTACTCAACAACGTAAACGTACTGATGATGTTGAAACTCTATTAAATGTAAAAATGCCAGAAAAATGTAATACTCCTCTTACTGTTACAGCTGTACCAGTAGTTGGTGATATTCCAGCAATTCCATCACCTTACAATAATCAGCTAACTCAAGTAGCAACTGGATTTGAAGATTCTTTTGTTCCTGTTTTTAATAGTAGCGATAACACCATGTTTGCTTTTTCTATTGAAAACAATTTAATGGCACCCTTTTTTGTTAAAGGTGACAGATTAATTGTTTCTCCAGAATCTTGGGCACGCTCAGGTGATGTGGCTGCTGTAGAATATGGTAATGAAACATTAGTTAGAACTATTTGCCGTATAGCATTTACAGAAGATTTTGTAGTCCTAGAGTCAGTAAATCAAAAACAAGCTCCGATTGCTTTAGTGCAAGGAAAAGACCATTTTAGAATTATTGGTCGAGTAATGCATAGAATACAAATTTTATAGTTTTTTGTAACTACTCAGTTACTATTTAATTATAATATATGGCCCTACGATTACTACGTAATCTCCGGGGACAGTGGCCCCTGGCGGGGCCTAAGCGCCCTTTTTTAGATAATAATTATTATTAGTTACTTGTGCCCTGCGCTTACTACGTAATCTCCGGGGACAGTGGCCCCTGGCAGGGCCTAAACGCAAGACTGTACAGAGTTCGATTTTTAGCTTAAAATACTGCCTTATATGACCCGTAGAAAAAGAATACAGAAATGGCACAAACTAAAGTTGGAGAGTTATTAAATTTAATACCAGATAAAATTTTGGAAAAAATAGGAAATGACCTTGAG
>CAXNIA010000015.1:0-7394 GCA_964202375.1 Candidatus Babeliales bacterium
GGTGTTGAATCATTGGTTTGCAATAATGTTAAAGCAACAAATATTAGAGCAGCCTGTGCTTTAGTTATAGCTGGTTTAGCAGCTACAGGTATTACTGTTGTAGATAATGTTTTTCATTGGCATCGTGGTTATGGAGAAATGCTTGAAAAATTACAAAAACTTGGCGCAAATATTTATTTAGTAAATAAGCTAGAATTTGATTTAAATCAATTACAAAAAAATATTTGAAAAATATTAGTTTTGAGTTTGAAAATTACTAGATAATTCAGTAATTTCTTTAGTTATTTTAGCTTGACGAGATTTATTATATTTTAATTTCATCTCACCTAAAAGCTTTTTAGCATTGGTAGTAGCATTGTCCATGGATCTAAACCTAGATGCTTGTTCTGCTACTAAGGAATGCAATAATGAACTTTTTATTTTAGTTTTTATTTTAATTTTAGATATTTTTTCTATTAATAAATCTTTTGGTTCTGGCCACCACCAAATATTATTATTATTATTATTATCTGGTTCAAGATTTATTATGATTGGTATTTGATTAAAAAAAGATTTTGATATTGAAAAAACTATTTTAATAGAATTATAAGAATTATTTTTTTCAATTATTTTTAAAATTAAATCAACTATTTCATCTAAATTATTGGAGTTAAAATTATTAACTTTTTCTAATATTTTTTTTATTTTAATTAAAGAAAAAACTTGTTTTCCAATTAAAATAATTTCATCTTCAGGTTTAATTTTTATATTATTAAAAAAAAGTGCTAAATTATTGTTAAACGTTCCACATAAACCTTTTTGAGATCCTATAACTATAAATAATGACTTATTACTATTTATATCTATAAACTTACTAGAAAAACCTATTAAAGAGATCTCTTCAATTTTTTTTTCATAAAATTGAAAATTATTGTTAAGCTTTTTTAGCCTAGTATGTAAAGAAATAGATATCAGCCTCATGGCTTGAGTTATCTTTTTTGTCGTCTCTATAGCTTTAATTCGACGACTCATTTGAATTAGTTGGCTCATTATAATAAAATCAGGCATCATAGATTATGAAATTAATTTAAATAATAAAAAAAAGTTTGGCAATTAAAAATGTATTTATTAATTGATGCTTATAATTTATTAAAATTTAAACATCAAAAAACATGCATTAGTGAGCAAGAAAGATTTAATTTTATTAATAGTTTTAATAAATACAATTTAAATAGTAAAGATCAAGTATTTATAGTTTTTGATGGTGGTTGTAACTATTTTAAAACAGAAGAAAAATTAGGTAGAGCAATTATTGTTTTCTCTGGTTTTAATAAATCAGCTGACGATGAATTAATAATTTTGGCTCAAAAATTTCGTAATGGTTGTCTTTTAGTAACTAATGATAATGAATTAAAAAAAAGTGCTGCTAGTTATGGTGCTAAAAATATTTCTGTAAATTTATTTATTAGTATTGCTTCTAAGTTTGAGCAAGTTAAATTGTCTAATAATAAAAAAACTATAGTATTAAAAATAATTAAAGAAGATAATCAAGAAGTTGATCAACTTTTATTTAATTTAAATTATAGCTCTAAAGATTTAATAATAAATAAAGAAGTACCCAAAAAAATAATTAATTTAATAGATGAACTCCTTAAAGCAATATAAATTAGAAATTAGTTATTTTGAAAAAGAATTATCTAATTTAATTTTAGAAATAAAAAAATTAATTTTCCCAGGTGTTATTATAGCTTTAAGCGGTCCGATGGGCTCTGGTAAAACTACTTTAGCTCGTTCTTTGATTCAAAGTCTTGGTGTAAAAGATGTTATTTCTAGTCCAACTTACAGTTATTTAAATAGATACAAAGCTAGCTTTAATAATAAAAAAATTATGATCAATCACGCTGATTTATATAGAGTAGATAATTATAATTTAGAAAACCTAGGAATCACAGATTATTTTTTTTCTGGTTTAGATATCTCTATAATAGAATGGCCAGACATCTTAAATCTAAAATACAAAAATAATAAATCTGTTTTATACTTGAATATAGATTATATTGATAAAGAAAAACGTAAAATTGTAATTAGTAATTATGAATAAGAAAAATATTGAAAGTTTGCTTGCAAAAAGGCCTGATTTTATAGTTTGCACCTGCTTTGAAGTAACTTGCCATCAATTAATTAAAGCTATAGATAATGGCTCTAATTCATTAGATAAGCTTATAGATGAGTTTGGTGTAACTACTGGTTGTAGTATTTGCTTGCCAGACATAGAAGAGCTTCTTACTGAGCTTAATTGATTTTTTTTAAAAAATAATTAAATTTGAGTTGATTAAGTTTGAAAAAAGATTTATTATTATCTTTAATTGAAAAATAATTTTTTGGCGAGATTCCCGAGCGGTCAAAGGGGACGGACTGTAAATCCGTTGGCACAGCCTTCGTAGGTTCGAATCCTACTCTCGTCACCATAAAAGTATATGCGGGAGTAGCTCAATTGGTAGAGCGTCAGCCTTCCAAGCTGTAGGTCGCGGGTTCGAGTCCCGTCTCCCGCTCCATAATTTTAGCTGGCGTAGCTCAGTTGGTAGAGCAGCTGACTTGTAATCAGCAGGCCGCGGGTTCAAATCCTGTCGCCAGCTCCATATTTTTTTGTTATGCACTTGAGGTTTTATTATTTTTATTTTATTATAAAAATAAGGGGGCGGGTATTCATTATTACCTAAAGTGCCCACGTAGCTCAGCTGGTAGAGCACTTCCTTGGTAAGGAAGAGGTCACCGGTTCAAGTCCGGTCGCGGGCTCCATAGTTAAGATAAAAAGTCTTTTCAATGAAATTAATGAAGGCCAGTAGCTCGAATTGGTAGAGCAGCAGACTCCAAATCTGCGGGTTGGGGGTTCGAATCCCTCCTGGCCTGCCATTTTTGTTGTAGATTGTTTAAATCCATAAGGTAGGTGTCAAATGAAAAGAATTCCCCAGTTTTTAGCAGATGTAAAAAATGAAGTTTTTGTCAAAGTTACTTGGCCAAATCTTCAAGAATTTAGTAGGGCTACAATAGTTGTTTTAATTATAGTTGTTATTTTTGCTGTATATTTAGGCTTTGTAGATTACTCATTGCTTTGGTTACAGCATAAAGTTTTATAAATAGTCTTAAAGATATTTTAGATGTGGAGCGCACGATGAAGAGGTGGTACGTTATTCAAGTTTATGCAGGTCACGAGGAGCGAGTTTGTGAAGATTTGCTTTCTGGTTTTGCAAAACAGGGGCAACCAGAACTTTATGGAAATGTTGTTGCTCCATCAGCAAAATTTAAGGACCTTCTTGCTTCAACTGAAACCAGAAATCAAAGATTACTACCTGGTTATGTTTTAGTTGAGTTAGAATTGTGCCTTGAGACACAAAGATTCGTTTTAAACATTCCAAGAGTTTTGAGGTTCTTAGGGGGTAAAAATCCTATGCCTCTTTCTCCTGCCGAAGTTGACAGAATCACATCTAATGTTCAATCAGAGCTAATTGTAAATGCTGGAGAAGTTGATTTTTCTCCTGGTTTAGAAGTTGAAATAACTGAGGGACCATTTGCAGGTTTTGTTGGAATAGTAGATCGTGTAGATAAGGACGCAGAACGTCTGGTTGTTATGGTAAGTATTTTCGGAAGACTTACCCCAGTAGAGTTGAATTTTAGTCAGGTTAAGCATTAAGAGGATTTTTGATTCATGTCAAAGCCGATCAAAGCTCAGGTTAAATTACAATTGATGGCCGGAGCAGCAACTCCTGCGCCACCAGTTGGGTCTACACTAGGGCCTCATCAAGTAAATCTTATGGAATTTTGTAAGCAGTTTAATGCAAGAACTGCTGATAAAAAAGGTGAGATTGTACCTGTTGTTATCACTATTTATGTAGACAAAACGTTTGAATTTATCACTAAAACGCCACCTTCATCAGATTTAATCAAGAAAGCTATTAGGATATCTAAGGGTGCAGTAAAACCAGGATCACAAGTTGTTGGTAAAATAACTTGGGATGCTATTGAAACTATCGCTAAGATAAAATTAGTAGACTTGAATGCTGTTGATTTAGAAACAGCTAAGAAGGTGATTGCTGGCACAGCGCGCAGTATGGGCATTGAAGTTGTCTAATGCGTTGTGTTAATGCGGAGATATATCGATTATGGGAAAAAAACATTTAAGTGCGCGTGAAAAGCTAGAAAAGCCTTTCTATCCACTTCAAGATGGTATAAAAAAGTTAAAAGATTTGGCTTATGCTAAGTTTGATGAATCAGTAGATGTTAGTGTTAAGTTAGGTATAGATGCTACTAAGTCTGACCAGGTGGTCAGGGGCTCAGTCTTTCTTCCTAATGGTAATGGTCGTGTGGTCAAAGTAATAGTTTTTGCTAAAGGCGATTACGCTCAAAAAGCTACGCAAGCTGGAGCTGATTATGTTGGTTGCGAAGATTTGATAGAAAAAATTGAATCTGGTTGGCTTGATTTTAATTATGCAGTAGCAACTCCTGATGTAATGGGTCAGGTTGGTCGTTTAGCAAAATTATTAGGGCCAAAAGGATTATTGCCTAATAAAAAATTAGGTACTATTACTTTTGATACTGGTGATATAGTTAAGGAACTAAAATCTGGACGTTCATTTTTTAAAAATGATAAGGGTGGTTCAGTTCATTTTTCAATTGGTAAACGTTCTTTTGATATAAGTAAATTAGCTGAAAATTTTTCAGCTTTTATTAAGTCATTAGTTGCCCAGCGACCTATTTCGGCTAAGGGCCGCTTTTTAAGAAAAGTGGTTATTTCCTCGACTATGGGTGTTGGTATTCCTATTGTTCTAGATGATGAGCTTAAGGTTTAAGGAGTACTTATGAATCGTCAGGAAAAAAGTATATTTATTGAAAAAATAAAAAAAGATTTAATAGCAAGTGAGTCAACTTTTTTAGTTTCTTATAAAGGTCTTTCAGTTCCTAAATTAGAAGCTTTAAGAAAAGATTTGCGTAAAGAGAAAGCTTTTTTGCAAGTTGCTAAAATGAGACTTGTAAAGATAGCTGTAAAAGACTTAGAAAGTAATCTTTTGTCTCCTATGCTTGAACGTCAGCTTTGTTTAGTTTTTGCTTCTCAAGGTTCACCATCTGTAGCGAAATTATTGTCAAAATTTGCAAAAGACAATAAAGAACTAGAATTGATTGGTGGCTTTTTTGAGTCAAAAGTTTTAAATAAAGAATCTTTTATTGCTTTATCAAAACTACCATCAAGAGAACAATTATTAGCACAACTTTGTGGAACATTAAAAGCTCCAATTGCTTGTCTTGCTAATATTTTAGATGCTGTTTTAAAGCAAAAAGAAAGCCAGTCTGCTTAGGTAGATTGTGTTTATTATGTTGAATGATAGAAAATTGGTTTTTAATATAAAATAATTATTTTGGAGCACACATGTCATCCAAAGCGTCAGCTAAATTTGTAGAAGAAATAGGTAAGTTGTCAGTTTTTGAACTTGCTGAATTGATAAAAGAAATAGAACAAGCATTTGGTGTTTCTGCTGCAGCTCCTGTTGCATCAGCAGCTTCATCTGCGGAATCAGCAGCACCGGCAGTTGCAGCTAAAACTGAATTTAAAGTTATCTTAAAAGATGCTGGTTCAGAAAAAGTTAAGGTTATTCGTGCATTACGCCAAATTAAAAAAGATTTAGGTGTAACAGAGGCTCGTGCTTTAGTTGATGAAGTTCCATCTGTTGTTGTTGAAGTAGCACCAAAAGATGAAGCAGAAAATATGAAGAAGCTTCTTGAAGAAGCTGGTGCAAAAGTAGAATTAGCATAATAGTAGTTATAGAAAACTAAACGAGGAGCAGCTCAATGTCTTACGCTGGTATCAGCAACCAAATTGTTCGGAGGTCTTTTGGAAGGCTGAAGGACATTATGCCCGTCCCTAATTTAATAGAAGTGCAATCAAAGTCTTTCAATGATTTTGTGCAATTAGATTATTTGCCTAACGAACGTAGAGAAATTGGTCTTGAAAAAGTTCTAAAAAGTATTTTTCCTATCGAATATGAAGGAAAAATGTCTCTCGAGTATATAGGTTATGAGTTAGGAGAATGGGCTTGCACATGTGGTAAGTTAACAGGAATCGTTAATCGTTATACTTGGAGCTGCCCTCAAACTAAAAAAACAGGGTGTTCAAGGATTGAATCAGATCCTTCTATCCCTTTAACTGCACGCTATAAGGCTTGCCCAATTTGTTGTTCACGTGTGACTATTCAAATGCCTATGAGTGTTAATGAATGTCGCTTTGGTGGACAAACTTTTTCTATGCCTTTAAGGATCAAGGTTCAGCTTATTCTTTGGGATGAGCTAGAAGATGGTCAAAGAAATGTGCGAGAAATAAAAGAGCAAGAAATATTTTTTGCCGATATTCCTGTGATGGCCGATATTTTTGAAGAAGGCAATCGTATTAAAGTTGGTGATCAAGGTATTTTTTTAATAAATGGTGTTGATCGTGTTATCGTAAGTCAGATGCATAGGTCTCCTGGGGTTATTTTTACAAAAAGTAAAAAAGTTAAAGATGCTCATGGTAAAGCTTATTTTATAGCTCGTATTATACCTGCTCGTGGCTCTTGGATGGATTTTGAATTTGATTTAAATGATCTACTTTATGTTAGAATTGATAAAAAGAAAAAATTATTAGTAACAACTTTGTTGCAAGCAATAGGTATTAATCGTTCTGAGATAATTCCTTTATTTTATAACTTTGACAAAATTTTAGTTAGAAATGAGCTTTTTGTTAGATCTTTAGATAGTTCTTTAATTGGTACTCGTATCACTAAAGAAATGTTACCTGAAGGTTTATTGCAAAATTTTATAGGTAGAAGAATTAATCAAGAGATTCTTGATAGATTATCTAAAGATAAAATTTTATTTTTAGAAATAGGTAGAGCTCAGTTATTAAATAGAATTATAGCAAAAGATGTAATAGATCAAAAGACTGGGGAAATAATTGCCGAACAAGGGTCTACGATAGATGAAGAAAAGTTTAATCAACTTTCTAAATTAGACGGATTGTCTTTTGAGGTGATTGCTTCTACTGGTTTAACTTTACGTCCTGCTATTGCAGTAACGTTAACTCATGATCATTGTCATAACCAAGACGAAGCCTTGCAAGAAGTTCATGTTAAGTTATGGCCTGGCGATAGTTCATCTATTTCAGATATTAAAACACGTCTTGAAAATATTTTTTTTTCACATCGTTTATATGACTTAACTGATGTTGGTCGTATTAGAATGAATAAAAAATTAGGTTTAAGTATTAGTAAAGAAGAGACTGCTCTTACAAGAGAAGATATAGTTGCTACTTTGCGTTACTTAACTAATTTGCGTGAAAAAGGTGAAGGCGAGTTGGATGATATTGATCACTTAGGTAATCGCCGTGTTCG
>CAXNIA010000016.1:0-7369 GCA_964202375.1 Candidatus Babeliales bacterium
AATAACGTTGCATATTATACAAATTTATTTGATAATTATAGAGTATATAGAAAATAAAATTATATATTTAAAAAGTAAACAAGCTTTGATGTTTGCTAGAAGTTATTTATCAAATACTATTATTATCTTGCATATTATATGGAATAATAAAATGATTAAAAGAGAGCTAGAGTCTAAGTTATTAACAATAGCAAAACAGTTTCCAGTTATAGCAATTACAGGACCTCGTCAATCAGGTAAAACTACTTTAGCTAAATCAGTTTTTGCTGATTATAGATATATATCTTTAGAAAATTTAGATACTAGAGCTTATGCAACAAATGACCCTCGTAATTTTCTAACATCATTTGATAATGCTACTGGTGTTATAATTGATGAAATTCAAGAAGTTCCGCATCTTTTTTCTTATTTACAAGAAATAGTTGATACAAAAAAGCGTCCAGGTTTTTTTGTACTTACTGGGTCGCAAAATATTTTGTTGCAAGAAAATATATCACAAAGCTTAGCTGGCAGAATAGCTATTTTTACACTTTTACCATTATCTATTAATGAATTAAAACTTTCAGATTTATTACCAAAAAATGTTGATGAAGTAATGCTAAAAGGTTTTTATCCAAGAATTTATTCAGAACAGCTAGATATTCAGACTTGGATTAATAATTATATTAATACTTATCTTGAAAGAGATGTTCGTCAGCTGATTAATATTAATAATTTATTAACATTTCAAAGATTTATAAAAGTTTGCGCTGCTCGTATCGGAAATATTTTAAATTATGCTGATCTTGCAAGAGATTGTGATATAAGTTTAAATACAGCAAAGTCATGGTTGTCTATCTTAGAAGCGAGTTACATAATTAAATTAGTACAACCTTATTATAAAAATTTTAATAAAAGAATAACACAAACACCAAAAATATATTTTTATGATACTGGTATAGCATGTGCCTTGCTTGGTATAAAAAGAACTGATGAACTTAATATTCATCCAATGCGTGGGCATCTTTTTGAAAATATGATTATAGCAGATACTTACAAATATAATTTTAATAATAATATTATACCAAATATTTATTTTTGGCGTGATGTCCAAGGGCATGAAATAGATTGTTTGATAGAGAAATCTTTTGATAAGTTAGTTCCTATAGAAATCAAATCTAGTATGACTATTTCTGATAGATTCTTTAAAACAATAATTGATTGGAAAAAAATTATTAAAGAAACGGCTATTGATAGTTATTTAGTTTATGGTGGTAATGAAAATTGGATTAGAAGGGAAGGTCAAATTTTTTCTTGGGAAAGTGTTTATGAAATGCTAGAGAAAATTTATAAGTGTTAGTAACAAGTTAGTTATTATTTAATTATAATATATTGCCCTACGATTACTGCGTAATCTCCGGGGACATGGGCCCCTGGCGGGGCCTATACGCCTTTTTTTAAATTAGAATTAGTATTAAATACTTTAAGTTCATATTTGCCCTACGATTGTTTCACAATCTCCGGGGACAAGGGCAGTCTTGTACAGATTTGAATTTGTAGTCTAAAATACTACATAAAATTTTGGAAAAAATAGGAAATAACCTTGAAATTGATAAAGTTAATCAATTTTTAACGGGAAAAACTGTTTTTAAAGTATTATTTTTTTAACTCTGTACAGGCCTTGGACATTGTCCCGGCGGGGACTATTCGCATTAAGGTTGAATCTACAAAATATAAAAATAGCATATCTTTTAGAAAAAAACCAAAAAACATGCTATTTTTATATTGCTGAATAATTACATTATATCGGAATTATATTCCATTCAATGTACTATTAGTAAGACCAGTACATGGTTGAATCGCTGGATAACAAACGCCAGTATAGCTATCATATATATCTTTTAACACATTTGGTTGAGACCATGCACCTGGTGAATATTGAGTATAGACATTTCCCCATATAGTAGTATTTAATAATGTATTATTATAAGGAAAAGAATTAGTAAAAAAATAAAGATTATTAATACTACTCTTTGCATCATCTAATGCCCACCCAATACTAGCTCCATAATCACAAGTGCCCTGACCACCACCACAATAATTATAACGAGGATCACCCGGATTAAACTGATTACATCCTTTGCCGCAACCAGCTAAACTAGTATCACAACCGTTCCCAGATGCATAACCTTGCGAATACTTTGTAGCAATGGTTGTTGTAGATGGTGTAATGCTGCCATCTGCATTTGTTATGGCTTGCGTTGTTAGAGAATATTGTGTGCTTATAACTGGTGCAATATTAGAATTAAAACCGAATATACAAGCTGCTTGCTCTCTTTTGTTTGTTGTATACAAACTAGTACATCCATTGTTACTATTAGATGTTAATAAAGCTATACCATTAGCACCATCTCTTAGTCTTTGTCCGTCTACACACGCAGAAAATTCATCAGAATAAATATTACTAAAATTTAACACCAACAATAATAAACTTATTTTAAATAAATTGTTTTTTTTCATTTTCTTTCCTTATTTTATTTTTTAACTTTATGTGTCAATCTTGATTCTTTTTTTACGACTGGCTTATCTTTTTCACAAAAACTATAACCCCTAGAATTATTTTTACCACATATACAATCTTGCCATGCATGATGACTATCAATATGCTTAGTTAAAAAATATTTATGAATAATTTGATCTATTTTTGATATGCAATCATAAGTAAAGTTTTTACCCTCTTGTCTACACTCGCTATTAATATTAGTTACAAAATCATAATCTGCTTGATCTTTAGAATTTATAGTACCAATTTTATCTGGATGCTTTTTAAGCATTTTATCTATTAATTCATAATCACATTTTATAGCTTCACCAGATGCTTTTTCATGTTCTTCTTTGATTAGATGAACAGTATTTGAAGTTGCTTTTGGCTCTTTAGGCTCTGCGGATACTAAAAATATTAAACTTATGTTTAATAAAGCCACACTGAAAATTATTTTTTTCATTTAATTCTTTCGTTTTTAAATAATTTGACTTATACTATAATTATGATACAGCAGCAGCAGCAGCAGCAATACCTTTATGGTTTTTGGTAAAAAAGATGCCATTGTAGCCTGTTTTTTAATTTTATTTATTTGTATTTGGCAATTTATTTGTTCTTGAAAAGTATTTGCTCAATAAACGTAGGTAATAGGTATTTGCTAAATAACTTTAGGTCACCTACTGGGCTAAAATAGATAAGAAATTACTTCTTAAAAAAAGCGAATAGTCCCCGCCGGGACCATGTCCCGAGAGATTACGTAGTAATCGTAGGGCAATATATTATAATTAAATAATAGCTGAGTAGTTACCTAATTTCTAATAATAACAGAAGCACCCTGAGACATAACATAAGGGTCTAGAGTACCGGGAAGCTGTAACCTATCCCTTCTTAAGCTTTCAGGAATAAATGGAAACGGGGAAGCTGATCTTATAATATCAAACATTAATTTATCAACGCTTTCATTACCCGTAGAAGTTATCAAGACTAATTTTATAACCTCACCATTTTTATTAATAGTTACTGAAAAACTTAAGGCTTGTAAGTTTTTACTATTTTTTAATAAACTACGTAATTGATGTTGCTGGCTATTGAATGATTGAGTCAGATACCAAGGTAATTTTCTAAGATAACTTTGAAGCTTTATCTGTAATAAATCTCTCTCTAAGCCTGGCTCACCTTGAATAAATAAAGTATCACCAAACATGGCGTCACCAGTATTATCTGCAGCATTTTTCATTTTTTCAAAAAAGCCGGGCATTGTTTTTCTACCTGTGTTGCCATACCTGCTTTTTATAATTTTTTTAGTTTTTGTTACTATTTTTTTTTCTAATTTTGCTTTTTCAGGTTTTTCTTTAGGCAAATCTGCTTCTTTTTCAGGAATTTGTGTAGAAATTTTTTCTAACTCAGGCTCTTTTTCTGACTCTTCTGTTAAGTTATCTTCTATTAAATTATCTTGTAATAAATCAGCTTCTGGTTCTGTTTCAGCATCTTCTATGCTTTGTTGCTCTACAGGCATAGGGTTTAAGCTTGGTACAGTAAATGCTGGGGCATCTGGTAGGCCAACTTGTTGGGCATTTGTAGGTATTAATTTAATGGGATCATCAATTAATTCTTCTTGCTCTTTTGCTAACTCTTCTTGTTCTTTTGCTGGTTTACTAACCGGTTCTATTTTTACTTCTATTGTATTTTCTTTTTGTTGAGGCTTAAAATCAAAATCTTTGATTTCATGTCTTTTAAATAAAAGCATCAATAAAAGATGTATTATTAAAACTAAAAGAACAATTAATAATAAATGTCGCCGTCTTAGAGAATTAAAATTTAAGACGGTAAAATTCATTATTATTGTCCTTTTCTATTTGCTCAAAAAACATATAAATATTTACAAAATCATAGGTTTTGCCCTACGCTTAATTTGTAAGCGTAGGGTACAATATTATAGCTAAGTATTTATATATCAATATTTTTAACAAACCGACCATGTTGCTCTATGAAATCTCTTCTTCCTTCAACATCATCACCCATTAATGTAGTAAACCATAAATCAGCTTCTAAGCCATCTTCAATCTTAACTTGTAAGAAAGACCTTTTTTGTGGGTCCATAGCAGTTTCCCATAATTGATCTGGGTTCATTTCACCAAGACCTTTATAACGCTGAATAGTCATTAAAGGCTTACCAAGTTCATAAAGCGCATTAGCTAGATTATTTACTCTAGTAAATTGCTTATTACTATCTTTGCCTTCAATAAATACAGCTCCAGATTTATCGATCATCTCTAAACTTTTTAAAGTTTTGCTAACAGTTAAGACTTCTGGATCATTAAAAAAACTTTCTGGTAATAAGAATTTATGATCTTTAGTGGTAATAACATAGCCTTTTATTATTTCAGTATCGTTAAAATTTATAATTCTTACTTGGTCTGAGCCTAAAAACTTTTGCAACTCTATTAAAATAGAGCTAGATTCTAAAGAATTTTGGATCTGGTCTAAGATATGCAAAGAAGTATAAATATCATTTTTGTCCATCTTATGATGTTCAGCAATTAGATTTAAAACATTTTCAAATATTTTTAAAATATCTAAAAATATTAACCATTGCTCATTAGTTAATCTTTGATTATCTACTAAACAATAAGTATTTGATTTTGCCCAATCTATTATAAAATTAGTTAAAGCTTTGTCATCTTTTAAGTATTGCTCATGGCGACCTATCTTTGCTTTATAAAGTGGTGGTTGAGCGATATATAAATAACCCATGTCTATTAGTGGACGCATGTATCTAAAAAAGAAAGTTAATAATAAAGTTCTAATATGTGAGCCATCAACGTCAGCATCGGTCATTAAAATAACTTTATGATAGCGAACCTTCTCGGGATCAAATTCATTAGCTATTCCACCACCTACAGCAGCTATTAACGCTTTAATCTCTTCGTTTGATAAAATTTTATCAAGTCTGGCTTTCTCTACGTTTAGTACTTTACCTCTTAATGGTAAAACTGCTTGAGTATTTCTGTCACGAGCCTGTTTTGCAGAACCACCCGCAGAATCACCTTCTACTATAAAAATCTCACAAGTAGCAGGTGTTTCATCAGCGCAATCAGCTAGCTTACCTGGTAATACTGTATTTTCTAAAGCAGATTTTCTTCTGGTCAGGTCACGAGCTTTACGGGCGGCGTCTCTAGCTCTTCTAGCCATTTCTGCTTTTTGTAGAATTTTTTTAGCAATATTAGGGTTTTCTTCAAAGTAAGTATCTAAATAAGCAAAAGCCCAAGATTCTACTACGCCTCTTACTTCACTATTACCTAATTTACCTTTTGTCTGACCTTCAAATTGCGGTTCAGGTACTTTAATACTAATTACGCAAACTAAGCCTTCTCTGACGTCATCGCTAGAAAAAGAATCAGTACCCTTTAAGATATTAAATTGAGTAGCTCTACGGTTGCAAGCTTTGGTTAAAGCTGCTTTAAAACCAGAGACGTGTGTACCGCCTTCGATGGTGTTAATATTATTTACAAAAGAAAAAAATTGTTCGCCATAGCCTTCATTATACTGCAAAGCAAACTCTAACATATAAGTTTCATCTTCTGTTGCACAATGAATAACTTCTGGAAATAAAGGTTCTTTTTTTTGATTTATATATTCAACAAAAGATACTATGCCGCCTTCATATAAGAATTCATGTTTTTTATCAATACGTTCATCATAGATATTTATAGTTAAGCCTTTGTTCAAAAATGCTAACTCTCTAAATCTGGCTGAAAGTGTATCAAAACTAAAGGTAGTAGTTTCTTTAAATATTTCCGGATCAGGTATAAAATAGACTAAAGTACCATGTTTTGTTGTTGTGCCTGTTTCTGTTAACCTGTTTTGAGCTATACCTTTTTTAAAGGTTTCTTCAAATATTTTACCTTTTTGATAAATTTTAAGTTGCAATAGTGAAGACAAAGCATTTACAACAGAAATACCCACACCATGCAGACCGCCAGAATATTTGTAAGTATCTTTATCAAATTTTCCACCAGCATGTAATTTAGTTAAAACAACTTCAGCAGCAGATACTCCTTCTGATTGATGAATGTCTGTAGGTATACCCCTACCGTCATCTTCTACAGAACAAGCTCCATTTGCATAAAGTATAATATTAATTGTTTTGCAATGACCAGCTAAAGCTTCATCTACAGAGTTATCAACTACTTCATATACTAAGTGATGCAGGCCCTGAGCATTTGTATTACCTATATACATAGCTGGACGTTTACGAACAGCTTCAAGTCCTTCCATTACTTTTATAGAAGAGGCATCATAATCTTTTCTTGTTTCGTCAAAAGCCATGTAGCAAGCTCCTTAAAACTTATTAATCTTTTATTTTAAATTATAGCAATTTTTATTTTTTTTAGTATCTAAAAATAGTATTTACTTAATAAATTTATGTCTCAAAAACTAAGTATCTAAAACATCTAAGAAATTACTTCTTAAAAAAAGAAAATATACTTTGCCTGAAAATTTTTTCCAGATCTTACGTAGTAAGCGTAAAAGAAAATATAAAATTAAAAAATATTTACTAAAAAAAGTATTCTCCCATTATGGTTAATCACCACTGGGAGAATACTTTTTAGTAATATATCTAAATCAAAATCTACAATTTAATTAATCATGTAATATGACTAATTATGGAAAGTTTGCTTGTATATCTGCTGGAGAAATATCAGCACCTGTTCCTGGAAATCCACCACAATTTGCGCCATTCCCTTTCATACAATTCATAGAATTCATTTGACTATTCATGACATAAAAATTATTACAATGCATACCATTACTATCCTGACCATAGTCAGCATCAGGACATCCACT
>CAXNIA010000017.1:0-7345 GCA_964202375.1 Candidatus Babeliales bacterium
TATATCTTTAAACGGGTATCGAGGGTTCGAATCCCTCTCTCTCCACCAGCTTGGGGAAATGTAAAGCATAACTCTTTTCATCTGTCAGGTTCGAAAGAAAGCAGCAGGACAAGATGTTTGTTTGTACATTTCCTCTTTTTTTTAACAAACTGTTAATAATACAAAACACTAGAATTAATATTTTTTATATAGATCAGTGGTTACGAAATTCTTTCTTAAGAAAAGCGTATAGGCCCTGCCGGGCCAGTGTCCCCGGAGATTACGCAGTAATCGTAGGGCAAAATTTATAATTTATAAGTTTTTTATATTTAGGGATTATGTGTTAAATTTAACGAGACGTTTAAGATCTTTAACTTTTGATCAACTTATTGGTCAACCACTTGTTATTAGAATTTTAAAAAATAGTCTTTATAAAAATTATTTTTTTCCTTTGTATTTATTTTCAGGGATGCGTGGTTGTGGCAAAACAAGCACAGCTCGTATTTTTGCCATGGCTATAAATTGTGAAAGATTAATAGATTTTCAAAAGAATCCTCGTGAAAACATCATTCCTTGCTTAGTTTGTCACTCATGTTTAGCTGCTAAAAATGGAGTTCATCCTGATATTAATGAAATTGATGCTGCTTCTAATACAGGTGTTGATAACATTCGCTTAATAATTGAAAATTCTACTTATTTACCAGTGATGGGTAAAAAAAAAATATATATAATTGATGAAGCGCATATGTTGAGTAAATCAGCATTTAATGCTTTTTTAAAAGTACTGGAAGAGCCATCTGAATCAGTATTATTTATTTTAGCAACAACAGAGCAATCTAAAATTATAGATACTGTAATATCAAGATCTTTACAACTATTTTTTAGACCAGTCTCACAATCTATTATAAAAAAATATCTTTTAGATGTTTGCAAAGAAGAAGAAATATTAATCGAAGAAGAAGGTCTTGAAATCATAGCTGTCCAATCTGAAGGCTCAGTTAGAGATGCTTTAAATATGGTTGAGCAAGTAAGGTTTATAGCTTCTTTCATTACTAAAGAGCATGTTCAAGCAACTTTTGGCCAAGTATCAACCCTAGAGATCAATAATTTTATAAAATTATTATTAGAAAAAAAAATAGCAGAAATATCACATTTTTTTAAAAATGATATCTGGCAAAGAACTATTCCTGAATCTTTTTTTAAGCAACTTTTATTATTTATTAGACCATTAGCTTTAAAATCTACTAATCAAAAAAATTATATAAAATTATTGTACCATCTTTGTAAAAATGAATTTTTATTCTTAAAAGCTACAGAACAAAAAATTTGTTTCGAGGCTATTATTTTTGAATTTTTAAGTTTAGAAAATCATAATCAACCTGATTTAGAAAAATTACCTGAAGAAATAATTAGTAAAAGCTTACAAGAACAGCCAAAATTAAATAATAATAATAATAATAATTGGCTTAAATTAATTAAAAGCATGGAAGATAAAATTGATCCACTAGTTGTATCATTTTTTGCCCAAGCTGAAGTTGACAGGCAAGATGAACAGACTATTTTAAATTTACCAAAAAAGTTTGCATTTTTTGAAGAGATGATCAATAAATCAAAAGATAAATGGGAAGTGTATTTAAAAGAATATGGTAAACTAATCTTTAAATATACTTTAGAAGCTGAAATAATTAATGAATACACAAAGCTTGATCAAAGAATAATAAACCAAAAGCAACCAAATCAAACAATAGTTGAACCTCAAGGAGCGCTAAGCAAAAGATTAACAGATCTTTTTCCTGGGATAGTAACTATTAATAAATCTGAAAAATAAATTTTAGAAAATAAATTTTAATCGAGTATTTTTATGTCTTTTCAAATCCCTTCCGTAATGTTAGTTGGTCGAACAAATGTTGGTAAATCAACCTTATTTAATCGATTGGCACCTAATATAAAAACTATCACTTATGATGCACCAGGAGTTACTAGAGATATAGTTCATGATACAGTAATGTATAACGATTTTTCTTTTGAATTAATAGATTCTGGTGGGATAAGTCTTTTACCAACTAAAGATCTAATAGATGAGTCAGTAGAAAAACAAGTTAAAAAAGAATTAGAAAAAGCAGCAGTATTACTTTTTGTTGTTGATGGAACAGCTGGTATCATGCCTAACGATGAAAGAATAGCATCTTTTTTACGTAAGTCAGGCAAAAATGTAATTTTAGTTATCAATAAAGCTGATGTAAAAAAAACACAAGAAAATATTACTGATTTCTACAAACTGGGTTTTGATAAAATAATTGAAGTTTCAGCAGAGCATGGTACAGGTGCAACTGAGCTTTTAGATGAAATAATAGCTTTATTACCAGCAAAAGTAGAATTTCAAAATGATTATAATTATTCTGTTGTCTTATTAGGTAAACCAAATGTTGGTAAATCATCATTAATGAATGCTCTTTTAAATGATGAAAGATCAATTGTAAATGCTAAAGCCGGCACAACTAGAGATCCTGTTATTGAGAATATAAGATTTTATAGCGAAGCTATCCAACTTGTAGATACAGCTGGGATTAGAAGAAAAAGAGCTGTAACTGAAGACCTTGAAGGATTAATGGTTAAAAGCTCATTTCAAGCAGTAAGAACAGCAAATATTGTTCTTTTACTTTTAGATGGCTCTGCAGGAGCTATTTCAGATCAAGAATTAAAATTAGCATTTTATATTTTCCAAGAAGGTAAAGCTTTAATTATTTTAAATAATAAGCAAGATATAGTAGATGATGAAAAAAAAATAGAATTAGAAACTAGTTTAGAGCCTTATAATTTTTTACTAAATAAAATTGAAATGCTTAATATAAGCTGCAAAACTGGTAAAAATATTGGTAAAATACTGCCGCTAGTTAATAAAATATGGGAACATTATAATTTTAAAATTAATGATCATGAGCTTTATCAATTATTCTATAACAATTTAACCAGTAAGCCACTTTATCATAAAACAGTAATGCTCAAACTTTACGGTGCTAAACAATCAGGAACTGCACCTATGCATATTGTACTTTATGGTAATGTGACAGAATGGTTTGGACCTTCTCAATTAGCTTTCTTTGAAAATCTTTTACGTAAAAATTATGATTTAAAAGGAGCCCCAGTTACATTTAGTGTTAAAACAGGTCGCCCGGTTAAAGATGAATTTAGATCTCTTAATTAAAAGTACACAGGCTCAAATAGACCTGTGTACTTTTATATAAGCAATTGCTTCTTGAAAAAAGGCGAATAGGCCCCGCCCGGGGCCCCTGTCCGGAGATTACGCAGTAATCGTAGGGCAAGCAATATATTATAATTAAGTAATAACTAAGTAGTTACTACTAATAATAAAATTTTATATTTTTCTTATATAGTTAAGTAGCTATGAAATTATTTCTTAAGAAAAAGGCGAATAGGCCCCGCCAGGGGCCCCTGTCCCCGGAGATTACGCAGTAATCGTAGGGCAAGCAATATATTATAATTAAGTAATAACTAAGATCTTAATTTGGCCTAGGGTTATTTTTGCGAAGATCATCTAGATTGCGTTCTTTATGTTTATTTGTTTCTTTAAAGGCTATGCTCATGACTTCATTAACAACTGTATATACATCAGTACCGGTACGTTTATAATTATTATTAAAATCTTTAGCTTTTAGTAATAATTCAACACTATAATCATGTTTTGTTTTAGTTATTATTAATAAAGCAGAACTTGGGCCTTGAAAATTATTGAAAATCTCAGCTACATGATCAAACTTTTGTTGAGCATGATCTATTAATGCTTCTGAATGATCTAACCCATCAAATCTTACTTGCAAATTCATAATTTTAACCTAATTAATATTTAACTAACTTCTTGATTCATAATATAAATACTTAATTTGTAAAATCATTGTCAACAAAATAATTTTAGAGCACTTACTAAATAATAATTACTCAGTTATTACTTAATTTACTATAAGTTTGCCCTACGCTTACTACGTAAGCTACGGGGACATGGGCCCCTGGCAGGGCCTAAGCGCCTTTTTTAAAGAAGAATTTTATTAGATAATTGCCCTGTACTTACTTCTATAAAATAACTTTGGTAAAATAAGATTAGAAAGCTACAAATTTAATTTGTTACTTCTTAAAAAAAGCGAATAGTCCCTGCCGGGACGGTGTCCCCGGAGATTACGCAGTAATCGTAGGGCAAGCAATATATTATAATTAAGTAATAACTAAGTAGTTACTTTTTGTATTTACTCAATAACTTTAGGTAACTATAAAAAATTTTAAATATTTATTTTTTTATTTTGCCCTGCGCTTACTATGTAAGCTCCGGGGACACTGTCCCAGCGGGGACTATTCGCTTTTTTAGAAATAGAATTTATTGTATATTTTAGTCCCAGTTGTTTTTGCCTACGTTTATTGAGCAAATACTACTTTTTATAGTTATTTATGTTTATTGAGCAAATACTAAATACTTTTGTTTTTTTTAAATATTAGTCTATATTGAACTTCATTTATTTTTTGAGTTAAAAAAATGTTATTTATTTATTTATTATTATTTTCATTAACAATAGTTTCTTCAGAAGAAAATAAATCATTAATTATGAGCGAAAGTTTAAACATTAAAGACTTATCTTTGCATGATTACTGCAGACTAGGTTTGGATAAAGAATTAAAAGAAAAAATAAAACAATATAGCAAAGTAGAGATTGATAGCTTAGATAAAGCATATGACCAAACAGCACTTATGGCTTGCTGCCAAAGTAGTAACCCCAGATCTTTTGCTTGTGCTAATATTTTATTAAAATCTGGTAAATGTGATATAAATAAGCAAGATCAACAAGGCTTTACAGCTTTACTTTATCTTTTGCAAAATAGAAATGGCTCAAAATTATTACATACTTTCAAGAAAAAAGAAGTAAACCCAATATTAGAAACAAAAGAAGGTTTTTCTACCTTACACTATGCAGCATCAAATAGTAACCCAGAAATTTTATTAAATTTTTTAAAATTTTTTAGCTATGAAGTTAAAGCTGCAAATTTAGTTAATAAATTACCAAATAATACTGATCACCCTGATCACACTGGTAATACCGATCATGTTAGTCATGGCGGAACAGCATTATATTATGCTACTCAAAATCATAATCATGCTGGCATAAAAAAATTAATAGATTTTAATGCTGATCCTAATCTTGCAGTTACTGCTTCAGGATATACGCCCTTAATGGTGGCAAATGATTCCAAAAGCATGAAAGAATTAATTTTAGCTGGTGCTTCATTAACCCAAAGATCTCTTGATGGTCATTCAGGATTAAAACAAGTTGCAAGAGTTAATCCGTTATTGTTACCTTTAGTAGCTTTTAATAAAAATAATATCACTTATAGTAAGTTTTTTTTAACTATAGGTTCTGCTATAGCTTTAGCTAATTTTCAAAATACTTATCAAAAATAAGAATTAATAACTTAATTATTTAAACTTATTTATATTAAGATGTCGCTTTATCTAAGCTATATTCTAAGATTTAAAAAAAAATGTTGAGCTTTTTTTTTAAACATAATATACTTCATAACAGTTTTATAAAGGAGTAATTATGGCTATTAAAAAATATGCATTTTTAGCGATTGCATTATTAACATCAGCAGTAAAAGCTGATGAAGATTCTTGTTACAAATTCTATGTTGGTGGTGATTTAGGTATGGGAATTTTCTCAATCAATCATTACAACAATGGTGAATATAATGAGATTATAGATAATGATCTTGATGATTCAAGCTTTTTTTATAACTCAAAACCAGTATTTATTGGTGGTGGACGTGTTGGTTTAGCGTGGAACGGTTCAGAATGTTGGTATGCCGCTATTGAAGGTAACGTTCATTCTGCTAGTGGCACAAGCTGTAATAGCTCAGTATCATGCTTTGATTATGATAATGAAAGTATAAATTACGAAGATAGAGTTCGTATAACTTTTGCTGATAAAACTAGCTTAATAGCTGGTATTCATGGTCATCTTGGATACAAAGTTAATGAAGATACAGTTTTTTATGGTATAGTTGGTGGTAAATACTTAAAAGGTAACTACTATCAATCTTTCAATTTTGATGAAAATGAAGAATCTAACTACCTTAATATAGACGGCTATAACAGATGTTACAGCACATGGGGCTGGACAGCTGGTTTTGGTATGGTAGCTAACTTATGGTGTAATTGGGATCTTCGTTTAGAAGCTCTTTATGCTAAGTTTAATAACAAATGTATCCTTAATGATATACAATTAAGGGAAGATGACACTGTTGGTTTAACAAATAATTTAAGAACATCTCCTAGATTATTCTATGGTGTTTTATCACTTGCTTACAATTTCTAGTTAAATTAGGGGTGCTTCGGCACTCCTTTTTTTAACTATTATAATTTCAGATACACTTTTATGTAATTATTTTTTTTATAATTTTTGCATTTATTTTCTTGCTGCAAATCATGAATAAGAGTATGCTTAAACTAAGAATTAAAGTATTTACTCAACAAACATAGGTAACTATAAAAAAATTATAAATATTTATAAAATCATAATTTTTGGCCCTTCACTTACTCTGTAAGTTCCTGTAATAATGTCCCAGCAGGGCCTATATGCTTTTTCTTAAGAACTAATTTTTATATATTTTAATGCCAAGTTATTTTAACCTAAAGTTATCGAGTAAATATAAATTAAATATTAAATTATTTTTGAAAGAATAAGTTTATGACATCAGATTCCTCAATTTTAAATAATCGGGTAAGTCCCGTACTAGTTGAAAAAGAGCTTAAAGATTCTTTTTTAGAGTATGCAATGTCAGTGATTATAAGTAGGGCTATTCCTGATGTCAGAGATGGTTTAAAACCTGTGCATCGTAGAGTTCTCTATACAATGCATAAAATAGGTTTTCATTTTAATAAACCTTATCATAAATCTGTTCGTGTTGTTGGTGAAGTTTTAGGTAAATATCACCCTCATGGAGACCAAGCTGTTTATAATACAATGGTTGGCATGATCCAAGAATTTTCTAAACGTTATCCATTACTTGACGGACAAGGTAACTGGGGCTCTATAGATGGTGATAATGCAGCGGCTATGCGTTATACAGAAGTCAGAATGGCTAAAATATCTCAAGAAATCTTAGCTGATATAGAAAAAGATACTGTTACTTTTGTACCAAATTTTGATGAATCTACGATCGAACCAACTGTTTTACCAAGTAAATTACCTAATTTATTAATTAACGGTACAGCAGGTATAGCGGTAGGTATGGCTACTTCAATACCACCACATAACATTACTGAAGTTGTTAATGCTTTAATAGCTTTGCAAGAAAACTCAGA
>CAXNIA010000018.1:0-7345 GCA_964202375.1 Candidatus Babeliales bacterium
AAACTTACTCATATATCTAATTATTTTTAAGAAATTATATTATTCATAAATTTTAAAAGAGGTCTATTATTAGTATTGTTAATATTGCACTAAGAATTGATTGGAAAATAGAAAAAAAGCGAATAGTCCATGCCCGACAGTGTCCCCGGAGCTTACAAAGTAAGCACAGGGCAAGCTTGTAATATCTAAAACTTTAATATTTTATTATAATTAAGTAATAGCTGAGTAGTTACCCGTAAGTTATTGATTAAATACATAAAATGCTGCCTTGATAGCTATTAATTTAAAAAATAAATAATTTGTTGTAAATATTTAAATTAGTAGCTATATTGGTGACGCTTTTGCAAGTAAAATTATTTTTAATAAAGTTTTACAATCTCTTTTTGGGAGTATTTTTATGAATTATTCTTTAGTTGATAAAATAGCAGTTATAGTTTCTGCTTTAGGTGCCATAGTTGTTGGTATGATGTTTTTTAGCATCGATATTTTTACTTTATCTTTTTTTGCAGCACATCTTTCTTTTTTAACAAAACCATTACAAATAATTTTTGGTCTAGCAGGCATATATAGCTTGATTAGTGTCTTTACTTGTAGCAGTTGCGATTCAAAAAAATAATCTAGTTGAAAAGTATCAAAAATTAGGAAAAATAATTATGAAACATTCATTACCTTTAGCAGCTGGTATTTCTTTAGCTGTAATCTATACAGTTGGAACAATTTTATATGTAGCTTTGCCACATGTTGCAGCAAATTTAAGCTCATCTTGGCTTGGTTCAATGCATACAGGAACTGTTGATGTTATGACTTTTGTAAAAGGTCTTATAAATACTTTTGTATTAACTTATATTATTGTTGCTCTGACTCAATATGTTAATGATTTATTACATAAACATAACTAATTAATTTATAATTATTTATTAATTATTAAAATAAAAAAGCGGGTTGTCTTATAGACGCCCGCTTTTGTAATTGGTAACTTTATATTTAATTAAATTAATAGGAGTTTTTATTTATGCCTTTTTTGCAACCTAGTTTTAAGATTGAAAAATTAAATTTCAATCTACCGGCTGGTTTTCTAGCCTGTTTTATTGATAAAAATGGTAATTTACCAGCAACAATCAAAAATTTAGATACAAATAATTTATTGCCACAAGTTATAGCTGAACATAAATTAACAGAAACTAAAGCTATTGTGACTGTTCCAATATTTTCTAATAACCTGTTTTATCATCTAGTCTTAGTTGGTTTAGGTGAAAAAGCAGTTAATGCTGAACAATATCGCCGATTGATCGCTAATATTATTCGTAATATTGAGAAACATAAAGCTGATAAAATATCTATTTTCTTACCAGATCAAAAAGTTATAACCGATCAATTATCAAGTAATGAGCTAGCTTATGAAGCTATAATTGCTAGTACAATGGCGATTTATGATTTTCAAACTTATATCACAGATGAAAAACGTAAGCATACTAAAATTGCTCAAATCAATTTATTAACTGATCATGAAATTGATCCTAAAATTATTGAAAAAGCAAAAGAAATAAGTTTGGCTGTAAATACTGCTCGTAACTACATAGATGAACCAGCAGTAGTGATGACTCCAACAGTTTTAGCAGATAAAGCTGCAGATTTTGCTAAAAATAATCCTAACTTAAAATGTACAATATTTGATGAGCCAACAATTATAAAAATGGGCATGGGTGGACTAAAATCTGTCTCTGCTGGTTCAGAACAAGAATGTAGATTTGTAATTTTAGATTATTTGCCAGAAGATTCTTTAGGCCTTCCGACAATTGCGCTAGTAGGTAAAGGTGTAACTTTTGATTCAGGCGGATTAAGTATTAAGCCAGCAAATTCTATGGAAGAAATGAAAGAAGATATGTCTGGTGCAGCAGCTGTTATAAATGCTATGGCTGTTATTGCTAAATTGAAACCTAAAGTTAGAGTAATTGGTTTAACCCCAATTACAGAAAACATGATTAATGGTAAAGCTACAAAGCCCGGTGATATTGTAACTTTTTATAATGGTAAAACAGCAGAGATCAGAAATACTGATGCTGAAGGTCGGTTAATCTTAGCTGATGCGTTATCTTATGCTATCAAGAATTACAAACCAGATGTTATTATTGATATTGCTACTTTAACTGGTGCTTGTAGTTATGCTCTCGGGCCATTTTTTACAGGTATGTTTACACAGCATGAAGAATTAGCAAAAATGGTTGAAGAAAGTAGTAAGCGTTCTGGTGATGCTGTCTGGAGATTACCATTAACAGCTGATTACACTACAGCTGTAATATCACCTGTAGCAGATTTATGTAATATAGGAAAACCAGGTTATTCCGCTGGTGCTACAACCGCTGCTTGTTTCCTGCAAGCTTTTGTTGGTGATACACCTTGGGTGCATCTTGATATAGCAGGTACAGCATTTAATGTGCCTGATTTACCTTATACTCGTCGTGGTATAGCTACAGGAGCTGGCGTAAGATTATTAATAGATTTTGTTTTAAATTATGCTAAATAAATTAACAAGTCTTGATGTTATCGGAATTTGGGGTACAGGTAAAGTGGGCCGTTCAGCGGCCCACTTTCTAAATACTTATTACAAAAACATTAAGATAATATTTTTTGATGAAAAAAAAGTTAAAAGTTGCGATCTAGAATTTGAATTACTAAAATTTGAATTAATAGAAGAGCTTGAAAATATTGATCTTTTTTTTAGCAAAATAAATTATCTAATACCAAGCCCGGGAATACCTAAATATAAATATATCTCAAGAAATATTAAAATAATTTCCGAACTAGATATTTTTAGTGATTTTTACAAAAATAATTCTATAGCTATTACAGGTACAGTAGGTAAAACCACTACTGTTTTATTATTAGACCATTGTTTAAAATTAGCTAATATTAATTCAATAGCTCTAGGTAATATTGGTGAACCGCTTTTGTTGTGGAAGCCTGAAAAAGATAGTTTACCTATTTTAGAGCTTTCAAGCTTTCAACTAGAAAATTCTAATTATTATGCTCCACAGATATCTGTGATAATTAATTTATATAATAATCATCTGGATCATCATTTAGATTTTAATAATTATAAAAAAGCTAAACTAAATATTTTAAAAAATCAAAAAGATGGGCTAATCATTACACATAATAGCTTAGTGCAAGAACTTAGAGCTATTAATAAAAAAATACCAGTTATTTATACTGATTTTGTACCAGATTTATATCCTAACGAATCTTATATTTTACAAGAAAGTAATCAAGATTTAGTTTTAATAAATTTAAACGGTAAGCATAAAATTGGTAATTATCAGGAATTTAATAACTTACAGCAAAGACTAGCTAAAGATACTGTATTAATAGTTCTTGCTATTTTTAACTTTTTAAAAATTAAGTTTGATTACAAATATTTAACAAGTTTTGTTTTACCAAGTCATAGAGCTGAGACAATAGCTATAAAAAATAATGTAGAATATATAGATGATTCTAAGTCTACAATTATAGAAGCTACTTTGCATGCTCTTAAGATGCAAAATAAACCTACTATATTATTGCTAGGTGGTGTTAGCAAAGGTGTTGATCGCCAAAATATTTTTAAAGAATTAGTTTTTTTAAACCAACTTAAATTTATTATTTTTTTTGGTAAAGAAGCAGAAATGCTTTCAGAGCAAGCGTTCAGTTATTTTAAAAATATTGCCTCTTGTAAAAACTTAGAAGAAGCGGTTATTTTAGCAAAAAAGATAGCTCTTTCAGGTGAAGTGGTACTTTTTTCACCTTCTGGTGCTAGCTTTGATTTATTTAATAATTATCAAGAACGAGGTCAACGCTTTAAAGAATTAGTAAACTTATGGTAACTACTTAACTATTATTTAATTAGTGTGTTCCCTACGATTACTGCGTAATCTCCGGGGACAGGGGCCCCTGGCAGGTCCTGTACGCCCCTTTTTAGGTAAGAGTTTTATTAGATAATTGCCCTGTGTTTACTTCTATAAAATAACTTTGGTAAAATAAGATTAGAAAACTACAAATTTAATTTGTTACTTCTTAAGAAAGCGAAATTGTTCCCCGCCGGGAAAATGTCCCCGGAGCTTACAGAGTAAGCGTAGGGCTCTAAAAAATATTAATTAAATAATAACTGAGTAGTTACAATTTATGATAGATTTTAAAAAACAAGATATAGAAGCTAGTTATTATGCTAAAAAATATTGTATAATAATTATTGTTTTATTAGTAATAAGTTTAGTCTTTATTTATTCAGCAAGCTCCGTTTTTGCGCTAGAAAATAAAGGAGTTGCTGAGTTTTTTGTAAAAAAACAATTTGTAGCAATTTTATTAGGTTTTTTTGCAGCTTTATTAATGTTAATTTTACCAGCTAAAACTGTTTATAAATTAATTCCTGTATTCTTTTGGTTAACCTTCTTTTTAACTGTTTTGACTCTGGTCCCCGGGCTTGGTGTAAAAACTTTTGGTTCTAGGCGTTGGTTAAAATTATTAATCACTTTTCAGCCTAGTGAATTTTTAAAATGTGCTTTTGTTGGTTATGTTGCTGCAATATTAGCTGAAAGATCTAATAAATCTGTCCCTTTAAAATATTTGTATCTTAAATTAATATTTTTAATCGGTTTAGTTAGTTTTATATTGCTTTTACAGCCTGATTTTGGCATGACTATCACTATTTTAATAACAGCTTTATCATTATTATTATTAATACCTGGAGCAAGCAGGTATGTGATATTTACAACTTTAGCTTGCGCGCCAGCAGTTATTTTATTAGTAATTACTAAGTCTTATCGCTTAAAAAGAATTTTAACTTTCTTAGATCCTTGGAAAGACCCAGAAGGAGCCGGATTTCAAATTATTCAATCTTTAATTGCTATCGGATCAGGTGGCATCTTTGGTCATGGCATCGGTTATTCTAAGCAAAAATTTTTTTATTTACCAATGCAGCATACAGATTTTATAATGGCTATCATAACTGAAGAAACAGGGTTTCTAGGTGCTTTTATCTTAATTTTTATTTATCTAAATTTATTGTGGACAGGTATTAAATGGAGCTCTAAAGTTAATAATTCAATCTCTTATTATTTAATTATAGGCTATACCTGGTTAATTTTATTTCAAGTAATGATGAATATGGCGGTAGTCTCTGGCCTTTTTCCTACTAAAGGGTTAGGGTTACCATTTATTAGTTACGGATCTACTGCTATTGTTGCTTTATTATGGTATTTAGGTGTTATTTTAAAAGTTGCTAAAATTTAGCTAACTACTCAGCTGCTATTTTAATTTTTGTAACTACCCTGTTGTGTAAGAAAAATAGCAACTACTTAATCTCCGAGTACATGAGTCTCTAGCGTGACATAAGCGCCTTTTATTGAGAAGTAATTTCTTAGATGCTTTAACCCATTTGTCTTTACCTACGGTTATTAAGTAAATACTAAATAAATTTAAATTTTATGACCATTAATATATTTTTATTACAAAAGTTTTTTTAATTATTGTGATTTTTATGAAATAATTTATATTAAAAAATATTAAGCATTAAATAAAACCTGAGATTTAAAATGAAAAAAATATTATTAATTTTATTACTAGCCGGTGGCGTACAAAATAGTTTTGCCATGATGATGATGGCTGCGCTTATAGGCAACACAAAAATTGTACGGCTACTTATTGTTGTGGGTGCTGATGTTAATGCTAGTGATTGTAATGGTAGTACAGCGCTGATGATTTCTGCAAGTTATGGCGACACAGAAATTGCGAGGCGACTTATCGCCGCTGGTGCTGATGTTAATGCTAGTGATAATAATGGCGGAACAGCTCTTATAATGGCTGCAAAAAGTGGCCGCATAGAAATTGTACGTCTACTTATTGCCGCTGGTGCTGATGTTAATGTTAGCAATAGTTATGGATCAACAGTGCTGATCAGTGCTTCAAAAGAGAGCCGTAAAGAAATTGTACGTCTACTTATTGCCGCTGGTGCCGATCTTAATGCTATAAATTGTAATGGCATGACAGCGCTGATGTGTGCTTCAGAACTTGATCACACAGAAATTGTAAAGCTACTTATCACTGCCGGTGCTGATCTTAATGCTAGAACTAGTTATGGCGAGACATCGCTGATTTTGGCTGCAATGTATGGCCACACAGAAATTGTCCAATTACTTATTACTGCACATGTTGATGTTAATGCTAGAACTAGTTATGGCTGGACAGCACTGATGTATGTTACAATGGATGGCCACACAGAAACTGCACGTTTACTTATTGATGCACAAGCTGATGTTAATGCTATTGATAATAATGGCGGAACAGCTCTTATGTTGGCTGCAGAGAATGGCTACACAGAAATTGCACAGCTACTTCGTGACGCCGGAGCTGTAAAATAGCGTAAATTAAAATATACATATAACGCTAAACTTTTGGGGGCATAATCGCCCTCTTTTGTTTTATTAAAAACCTTAACCATAAATTTATTTATAATCCTGACAGCAAATAAGTCTAATCTCTAAATACATTTAAATTTTATGATTATTGTTATATTTTTGTTACAAAAGTTTTTTAATTATTGCGATTTTCATAAAATAATTTATATTAAAAAATATTAATAATTAAGTAAAAACTGAGATTTAAAATGAAAAAAATATTATTAAGTTTATTACTAGCTGGTGGCGTACAAAATAGTTTTGCCATAAAGTGTGATCCTGCAAGTAGTAGGGTTACAGAACCTGCTTTGTTAGAACTAAATAAACAGCTATTCGAGGCTGTAAAATGTGGTAACACTGAAGTAGTAAAAGATCTTATTGTGCGTGGTGCTAATGTTAATGCTAGAGATTATACTGGCAGGACAGCGCTGATGGTGGCTGCAAATTATGGTAACACAGAAATTGTCCAGCTACTTATTGATACAAATGCTTATGTTAATGCTAGAGATAATGTCGGCTCGACAGCTCTGACTTTGGCTGCAGAGCATTGCTACACAGAAATTGCACAGCTACTTATAACTTCCGGTGCTGGCTTTAATGATAGATATAATTATGGTCATACAGCGCTAATGTTGGCTGGGAACACAGAAATTGCACGGCTACTTATTGCTTCGGGTGCTGATGTTAATGCTAAAGATACTAATGGCGATACAGCGCTGATGTGGGCTGCAAGATTTGGCCACGCAGAGAAAGCACGGTTACTTATTGATGCAAAAGCTGATGTTAATGCTAGCGATAGTAATGGCTATACACCGCTGATATGGGCTGCAAAATGTGGCTACACAGAAATGGCACAGCTACTTATAGCCGCCGGTGCTGATGTTAATGCTAGAAATCATATTGACTCGACATCGCTG
>CAXNIA010000019.1:0-7324 GCA_964202375.1 Candidatus Babeliales bacterium
TCTTTGTAATCAAACAATTGGAGCTCGCTTTTTAAAATTTAAGTTGAGTATTTTAAAAGCACATCTTTATATGCTAATTGAAAACTTATAAGCGGTTGTGATTACAATTTAATCATATAAGCTTATAAATAGATGCACACAATACTTCATTAACATAGAGTATGCAAACAACAAGTTAAAATAGCTTTCAGTAACCATATTATATGAGAAAAAAATCACATGAAATATCTATTATTAAGCCTAGTTGTAGCAAGCGCACCGCTCATAGCTCATCAGACAAAAAGTAGCAATCATTTACTTCACCAACCAATTTCTGACACATGGGTAGCCAGCAGTTCTGACGCGCCTAGTGATTTCAAAAAAGCAATAACCCAAGCAAACCTACATTTTATTAAAAATTTGCTCGAAAAACCAGAAAATCAACTCTATTTAGGAATATATTATGCCACAAATACCCAACTCGCCTGTAACTACGCAGCTCGTTATGGATCAACGGAAACACTCAAAAGCTTTCTCTTCTATAATGATAAACTAGCAAATAGTCGTATTGGGTGCGATCAACCCTGGGTAGGATATCCTGTTATTGCTTTTGCTGTTGACAGTGGTGACACAACCAAAGTTGCCGAACTCTTGCATGCTGGTGCAGACGTTAACAGCCCCGTAGGGATTACGATTGGTGTAGGGCTTAAAACCGCTGAAGGCTGCTCACTTATAACTCGTAATATTCCACTATTAAACTACGCAATTAGCACTCAGGCATCACTTGATATGATTCAATATTTGATCGACGCAGGGGCAGATATCAACCAATTTTCACCACTACAAGTATATACATACAAAATATGGACACCTCTCATGATGGCGGCCTATATAGGCAACTATGAGTTGGTAGCACTTTTACTCAATACGGGTGCAGATAAAAACATACAAGATACGTGTGGCAAAAAAGCAATAGATTATGCTTACTTACAAGGGTATATACAGATTTACGAACTACTTCAATAAGCTTTCTGAAAATGTGCTTTAAAAATATTGAGGGGATCAATAACGATCTCCTTTCTTTATACTTAAAGACTTGTAGTACTAATCCAAACACACAGGTTCAATTAGATTCTACGATTTTACATAGTTATTTTATTATAAATATATTTTTAACCATGCAGTGAATAGCTGCCGTAAAAATACCTTAGAAAGACTGGTGTGCCCGACGGGAATTGAACCCATGGCCTACAGTTTAGGAAACTGCCGCTCTATCCAACTGAGCTACGGGCACTAATATATATAAAATATAACAAAATTAATATTTTTTGTAATAAAATTAGTAACTACTCAGCTATTAGTTTGCCCTACTCTTAACAGCTCCGGGTACAGGGGCCCTTGGCGGTGTCTAATCGCTTTTTTTTAAATAAGAATTATATTTTTTGATGCTTGCCCTACACTTTAAGCATAAGCTACAAATTTAATTTACTACTTCTTAAAGAAAAGTGAACAGTCCCCACCGGGAAAGTGTCCCCGGAGATTGTGAAACAATCGTAGGGATTCTAAGAAAACATTAATTAAGTAATAGCTGAGTAGTTACGAAAATTTTTACAAAGATTTAAAAAGCTAACTATTTAACTATTTAGATTTTGTGGTCTAAATTATTGTGATTTAACATCTATCCATAATTTATTAATTACATTTTGCGGTAGATTTTGATAAAAAAAACCAAACTTTTTAAATTTTTCAGGTGCTATCAAATCTTCAAGTTTGCCCATATAAGAAAGATCAGTATCATCTAAAACTGAATTTCTAGCAGATAAAAACCCAAAATTGTCTGTCAGATATTTTAGCTCTTCATAACTGTTTAAAAAATTTATAAGTTGATAAACATCATTAATGTTTTGAGCTCCTTTAGGTATGACTAAAGAGTCAACAACTAGAAAGCTTCCTTCTTCAGGTATTATAAATCCAATATCATCGCAATATTCCATAGCTCTTTTAATATAAGAGCTTTGAGTTACTCCAGCAGGACTTGTACCAGAAGTTAGCAGGTAATCAACTCTTAAATCTGTATAAGCTTCTAGGTGTTTTTTTTGAGCTATTAAAGTATTCTTAATAGCTTCTAATATTTCCGGTGTAAATTGTAGATTATTTGCCTTGTCTTTATATAAATATTGCAAAGCTATACAAATATTTTCATAAGGTTCATTAGTCATAGCTATATTTTTAATATTAGGATCAAAAAGTATTTTCCAACTAGCCATAGGAATTTGATAATTAAAAAATTTTTTTGAATAACCAATACCATAAATATCCCAAGAATAAGCTATTGAATATTCATCTGTTGGGTCATTTGGTAAATTTTTAAATTCTGGCCTAATATCTGACCAAAAATTTAATTGTTTCTTATCTATTTTTTGTAATAAATTATTTTTGATTGATTTTTGGACTACATCATCTGTCATTGCTACCAAATCTATCCCTGAACCTTTTGTTAAGTTAAGCTTAGTAAGTATTTCATTATTGTTTTCATAATAATTTATATTTACTTTTATACCTGTTAATTTTTCAAATGGTACTACTCGTTCATGTTGTAAGAAGTCTGGCCAAGTATAAATATTAATTGACCTAGTATTTATATTTTTTAATTTAATCTTTGGTAGATAAAGAAATATTAAAATTAAACTTACCCAGAAGATAATAAATAAAATTTGAATTATCTTTTTTAAAATTACTTTATTAGGTTGATTTTCCATAAATTAGTTTTTCAGGTTACTTTTGATATTAAAAAAAGAATAAAGTAATACACAAGCGCTACTAAATATTAAAATTATAGTTGATAATGCATTTATAACAGGTGATAGACCACCACGAATCATAGCAAAAATATAAAGTGATAAAGTTTGTGATTCTGGTCCAGCACAAAAAAAAGAAATTAAAAAGTCATCTATAGACAAGATAAATACTAATAAAGCGGCTGAAAAAAAAGCTGGAAATAAAATAGGCATAATAACGTAAAAAAATGTTTGTCGTATTGATGCCCCTAGGTCTAAAGACGCTTCAATTAAAAGTTTATTAATATCTTGAAAGGCATTATAAATAATTGGAAAAGAAAACCCTAATCCTAAAAGAGTATGGCCTACTATTAAAGTATTTAAACCTAATGGTACGTTAAAAAAAGTAAAAATTGTTAAAAGTGCTACAGCGATAGCTATCTCTGGTATTAAAACAATAAGTGAGAAATAATTAAATAGTTTATATTTTTTGTTCATTAAACACCAAATAGCCAAAAGAGATATAGCTAAACAAAGAAATACTGACACTAAGGCTATAATTAAAGAATTTTCTAAGACGCTCCAGATTTGCGAAGAATTAAATAATTCTTGATACCAGCTTAAAGTAAAGCCATTCCATTTAAAAGTTGAGGTTGAATTATTAAAAGAAAAAATTATTAAAACGATCATAGGAATATATAAAAATAAATAAGTTAAGCTTACAAAACTTATTAAAATATATTTACTTAAATTAATTTTTTTGATCATTTTAAATATCTTTTTGGTAAGTGAAAATCAATTTTGTTAATTTATTTATTAAAAATAAAGCTAAGATTAAAAAAGCTCCAGTTAATGTGGTAAACGCTGAACCTAAAGACATGTTTTGATCTGTTAGAAAATATTGCCAAATTAATGTTCCGACAAACATCTCTTTACCGCCACCCATTAAAGTGGGAATTACAAATTCACCAAAAGACATCACAAAAACTAAAAAAAATCCTAAACGAGCACCTTTAAAAGTGATTGGTAAAATTATTTTAAAAAAAGTTTTTAAATGACTAGCACCAAGATCCATAGATGCTTCTAATAAACGATAGTCTAGTTTTTCTAAAGCTGTATAGACAGGTAAAATTAAAAATGGTAAATAGGCATAAACCATCACAATCATGATTGCAAACCAACTGTTTATTAATCTTAATGGTTCATTAATAATCTTAAAATATTCTAATAAATTATTGATTAATCCATGACATTCTAATATAAAAAACCAAGAATAAATATGGACTAAAAAATTAATCCAAAAAGGTAAAGTCAATAAAAAAAGTGCTATATTTTTAAATCTATGAATTTTAAAAGCAATAGTATAAGCCATAGGATAAGCTAAAAAAAGACATATAAAAGAGTTACAAAAGGCTAATAATAATGATCTTAGAATAATTCTAAAATGGGTTAAATTAAAAACCTGTACATATGATTCTAAGCTTATATAATTAATGCTTATTTCGTTATAGTTCAAAAAACTAATTATAAAAATAAACAAAAGAGGTATCCATAAAAAAAGTATTTGCCATAATAATGCTGGTAAAGCTTTAAAAAAACTAAACTCAGAATCAATAATTTTTTTTAAACTAATCATAAATGACATTTGTTTAATCTTTCTTAATTTTGTAACTACTCAGCTATTACTTAATTATAATATATGGCCCTACGATTACTACGTAATCTCCGGGGACAGGGGTCCCGGTGGGGACTATTCACTTTTTTTTATTCTTAAGTAACCATTTCTGATAGCATACTTTTAGTTAATACTAACAACTAAAATTCATATTTACTCAACTTTAGGTTACAAGAACTAAGCCAAATTTTCTAAGAATTTACTTCTTAAAAAAGGCGCTTAGGTCCCGCCCGGGACCCCTGTCCCCGGAGCTTACAAAGTAAGCGCAGGGCAATATATTCTTAATTAAGCAATATCTGAGCAAATAAACTCTTTCTTAATTTTTATTTTCTTAATTTAAAAAACTAAACAGGTAATAATACTGTACTCTCTTTGATCCACCAAATAAATACTAAATCATCTATGTCTATAGATAAACGTGATAAATGATCTTCATTTTGTTCAAAAATTTGAATAGATTTATTTTTTACTTCTACTATATATTGAGTAAAGCGGCCTTGATATATTATAGCCTTTACTTTACCTTCTAAACAAAAATCAACCAAAGGTTTATTCTTATTTATAGATATTTTTTCTGGCCTGATACTCAGTATTAAATCATCACCATCATCTTTTCCTATTAATTTAGCAGCTTCTAAGTTGATCGGTAAGGTACCAAAATTAATTATTTCTAAAAAATTACCTGTTAAAAAGCCTTTAAAAAGATTAGTGCTGCCTACAAAAGTTGCCACAAAAGAACTTCTTGGAAATTCATATATTTGTTCTGGCGTACCAACTTGCTCAATATTGCTATTGTTATTCATTATGGCCATTTGATCAGCCAGAGTTAAAGCTTCAGCTTGATCATGAGTTACGTAAATAAAAGTAGTTTTTAGTTCAGTTTGTAGATCCATTAATTCAATAAACATTTTATCTTTTAATGATGGGTCTAATGCTGCCAAAGGTTCATCTAGTAGCAATACTTCAGGTTCGTTTATAATAGCTCTAGCTAAGGCTACTCGTTGTTGCTGCCCGCCAGAAAGCTGGTTAATTGATTTTAAACCCATATTGTCCATGCTAACAATAGCTAGCATTTTAGATACTTTTTTTTCTATTTCTGATTTAGAAATATTTTTAAGCTTTAAGCTATAAGCAATGTTTTCAAAAACATTCATATGTGGAAACAAAGAGTAATTTTGAAATACAGTATGTACTCTTCTTTTATTAATTGGTAGATAAGTAATATCTTCGTTTCCAATAAAAATTGATCCAGAATCTACAGTTTCAAAACCAGCGATTAATCTTAAAATAGTTGTTTTACCAGATCCACTTGGTCCTAATAAAGCAAAAAACTTACCCGCAGGTATAGTAAGTGAAACATTATTTAAAACAGTTTCACCAGCAAATTTTTTAGTAACATTTACTAGTCTGATTTCTTTCATTTATTTTTTCCTGCAGCTTTCTGAGCAATTTTTATGATTAGTTTTGTCTCCTAGCTTGGCGCAAAAAGCTGGTATAATCACATCAGAAAGAGTACATGGTATTAAGACAGCAAAGATCAATACTACAAAAACCATGCCGATACTATCTGACCAGTTAGTAAAGCCATTAGCTACAAAATAAAAACTAGAAGCTAAAGAGCTTATAAAAATATGAGCTGAATGAGACCAGATAACAAAATCAGAATTATGTGAATGTTGATCTTGTTCACCTAAGTATCGCTGTGAGCTTAAGACTAACCCAGTAATAAAACCGATTACTAAAAATGGCAAAATATTTCCTATTTCATTAAAAAAACAAATATGTAAAGGCATATTTATTCCTAAAATCTTGGCTCCTAACCAAGGAAAAACCATATCAGAAAGTACGCAAAAAATAGATGGAGAGATAATTCCTACAAACATACCTTTTATAATTGAACGAGAATATTTAAAAAAAGTAAGTAAAGTACCTACACAAGCAAAAGCTATATGCATAAAATGAAAGCTATGAAACATTTGCCATCTTACAGCTGCTAATTGCTGACTAGATTTACCAATTGCTAAAAAATCAAAAAAACTTAAAATTATTAAACTAAAAGCTATCGCAAAAACAGCATATGGTAGATGAAAAAAAAGTTCATCTTTTAAAGTATGTGAATGATGTTTATCATCATATGGGAAATGTTTCATAATAAATTAAATTAATATTTGTTTATAAGTTTTATAGTATTTTGTAATATAAACTTTTTTACTAATAATGCAAAATAGTTAAATTTATTTTAACTACTGACTATTACTTAATTAGTAACTACTCAGCTATTGCTTAATTAATGGTTTTTTAGAGCCCTACGATTGTTTCACAATCTCCGAGTACACTGTTCCGGCGCGGACTATTCGCCTTTCTTAAAAAAAATTTTATAACTACTAAGCTATATAAAAAAATATGAATTTTAGTGTTAGGTATTATTAGCAGTTGGTTAAAAAAAAGAAAGAAAAGCGAATAGGCACTGCTAGGGGCCCCTGTCCTCGGAGCTTACAGAGTAAGCGTAGGGCAAGTTTCTAATATTTGAATACCAATAGCTGAGTAGTTACCTTAATTATAATATATCTCACAATATCCTGGTACACTTAATCCTAGCTTTTTCTAAGCGCCTTTTTTATTAAATTCGCAAATTTATAGGTAAAAACAATCAAAGCTAATGTATACAATAAAATTATATTATTAAGAAAAACAACTATTCTAGCCAAACAAGTTTTCTGTGAAATTACATAGTAATCGTAGGGCAAGCAATATATTAAAGTTAAGTAATAGTGTATTTGCTCAATAACCGTAGGTAACAGGTAATAATTAGACTAATTAGCAAAATTAGATAATCTTTTAATAATTAAAAAAATTAATGGATTAAAGTGCTTACTAATCAAAATATGCTTTT
>CAXNIA010000020.1:0-7316 GCA_964202375.1 Candidatus Babeliales bacterium
AGATATTTCATCAAGTTCAGTACCAAATTGAGCAAAATCTTGTAATTCATTAAATTGTGCAATCTCTAATCTCAATGCTTTAGTCAGAGACCTAATACCTTTAGTTTGAGCCACTCCACCTACTCTAGATACGGAAAGCTCAATATTAACAGCTGGTCTAATCCCTCTATTAAATAAATTAGTATCTAGATAAATTTGACCATCTGTTATAGATATTAAATTTGTTGGTATATAAGCACTCAGGTCATCACTTTGTAATTGCGCTATAGGTAAAGCGGTTATTGAACCACCAGATAATAATTTACCAGAACGCTCTAAAAGCCTAGCATGTAAATAAAAAACATCACCTGGATAAGCTTCTCTACCAGGAGATCTTTTTAGCAATAAAGACATTTCACGATAAGCTATAGCATGATTTGTCAGGTCATCATAAACAATTAAAACATCTTTACCTAATGACCTAAAATATTCTGCAACAGTAGTGCCTGCATATGGAGCTAAATACTGCAGTAAAACTGGTGAGCTTGCTGTAGAAACAATTACACAAGTATAAGATAAAGCATCATTTGCTATTAATTCATTAACAACATTTGCAACATTTGCTTGTCTTTGACCTATAGATACATAAATACAAATCACATTTTTATCTTTTTGATTTATAATAGTACCTATAGCTAAAGAACTTTTTCCTGAATTACGATTACCAACTATTAATTCTCGTTGACCTTTACCAATAGGCACTAAAGCATCTACCGATAAAATACCAGTTTCTAGTGGTTCATTAATAGGATCACGCTCAATAACTCCAGCAGCATTATATTCGACTGGCCATTTTTTACTAGAATCATAATTACCTAGAAAATCTAAAGGTTCTCCTGTAGCCGAAATAACTCTACCTAAAAGTTCAATACTAACTGGAACCTTAAAGACACTTTTAGTTCTTTTTGCTATTTCTTGCTCTGCTACTGGTATATTTTTATCTAAAAGAAAAATAGCAACAAAGTCTTCATCTAAACTAAAAATAATCCCACTATTGCCGCCTTCAAACCCTATCAACTCTCCATAAAGAGCGCTTAGTAATCCATGAACTCTACATATACCATCGCCAACTTGAAAAACATGGCCAATTTCATCTATTTTTCTTTCTTCTTTAGCTAATTCCTGAGCTAAAATATTAATTAAATCTGTATTTTTAATATTCATTATTTTGCAAGTCTCCCGACCAATTTTTTAAAAAATTAGCTGCAATATTAATTTTATTTTTTATAGAATTATCCCACAATAAATATGGAGTTTCTAACCTAATACCAGCTATTAAACTTTGATCGATAAAAAATTTAGAATTAATTTTTATACCATATTGTTTGGTTATAAAAGTTTCACATTTTTTTATATCTATTAAATCTAAACTAACAGTTGAATAAATATCTAAAAACTGGCTGAAATTTTTTTGATAATTCAAAATCCAATATTTTATTAAATCAGGAATTAATAAAAATCGATCATGTTTAATTGCTAAATCACAAGCTGTAAACAAACTTTTAGGCATATTATGCTTAAAGTCTTTTAATTTATTTAAAAATAAAAAAATATAATTTTTATTCCTTCTTAAAAAGGTTTCTAATTTTTTTAATCTTTCAATATCATCTCTGCAGATAACTTCTTGTTTGTTATAAATATATGCTGCTTTAATATATTTTCCAGCTAATTGAAAACTTTTAATGCTCATTTAAAAACTCCAAAGTCTTAGCTAGATAATTATTTTGATTTCTTTTATCTTCAAAAAAAACTAATAACTCTTTGTTTTTTTCTAGATCATAAGCTATTTTTTTAAAATTTTGATTCAAAATAAAAAAATTATTTTTTTTTTCTAATAAATTATCAAGCTCTTTTAATCTAAGCTCTTGCAAAAGCTTAAATTTATTTTGCTCAACCAATAATTGATTATTCCAAAACTGCTGGTTATCAAAGAGCCTTTTTAAATATTTTTTTTCTACTAAAAGCTCTAACTCTTTTGTTTTATATTCGATACTTAAATTATCAATAGTTTTTAGCTGTTCTTTTTTAATCAGCTCATCTTTTGAATAACTGTCAAACAAAAAGCTTATAAGATATTTATTTATTAAATAAATAAATAAACATAATAATAACAAAAAATTTACGACACGAAAAAAGTTATAAAAAAAAATTATATTATTAATGACTTTTATCCTTTTAAGATATTAACAATATTATGTTCTAAATTTTTAACAGAACCAGAAAATTTTTTACTTACTTCCGATGATAAAAAAACAGATGGTATTTTTAAATGATTAAGCTTATTAGCTAAAGAATTATTCATATTAAAATGAAAATTTTTCCAACTTAATTCTTTAGCTTCTTTTTTAATTTCAATTAAATTATTAAGCTCTAATATTTTTTCATCAAAAATTAGTTTAGCTTTCTTTTCTTTCTCTATTAAATTTAATACCGGACCAAATATATATTTTTTTGATATCAAATATCCAATAAAAAAATGAAGAATCTGAACAAAAAAAGTAAGATTAATAATCATTTTATTTTACAAATATTAATATCATAATAGATATAATAAGATTATAAATCGCACATGTTTCAACCAAGCCCATTCCTAATAACATAGTAGTACGTATTTTACTATAATTTTCAGGTGATTTACCTGTAGCATTGCAAGCCTCTTTACCTATCATTCCTTGAGCTAAGGCTGGTCCTATGCTTCCAACAGACATTGCAAAAGCTGCTGCACAGAAAGCTACTGATTTAACAATATGAGCATATTCAATATTTAGTTCCATTTTGCACCTTTAATTTTTTATATTTTAAATAGTAAACATTAAATTGATTTTTTTACAAGAAAAATCTCATCTTTTTTATTTTTAAAATTTATAGATGGTAAAACACCAAATTTTTCGATTAATTTTTGAGCCATTTCTTGCTGAACATTAAAATTATTTTGAAACTCTTTTTCACAATCTAAAATTAAAACCGGAACATTTAAAAGGCTCTTGGTTAAATCTATTTTATTTATAAGCCATTCCTCATGCTTTTCATATAATTTTTCAATATAAGACAAAGGAACATTTCTTTCTTCTTCTCGCTGACGCTTAAAAATTCTATCTAGGCAACATTCAGGAGAAGCTTTTAAATAAATAAATCCATCTGGTGGTGTAACATGAGTTTCTACCAACCAGCTAAACCATTCTTTATATAAAGACCATTCAAGAGCAGTCATGGTTCCCATTTCATAACAATTTTTAGCGAAACAATAACGATCTGAATAGACAGAACGTTCGAATAATAAAGTTTTTGTTGCTTCTTTTTTAGCTTTTTCTTGAGCTACAACTCTAGAGACAAAAGCATAAGTTTGAAAAGCATAAGCCCAGCGCTTAGTATCACTATAAAAAAGCTCCAATAAATTATGTTCACCTGCTACAGATTGCCATTGCTCATGTGGTTCATAAATAATATCTAAATCTAAATTTTTTTTAACTATAGAAAGAAATGTAGATTTGCCAGCTCCAATATTACCCTCTACAATAAGGTTCAATGGCTTATTAAATTTATGTTCCATATTTTTTGTCCTTAAATTTGAACTATATGTTTCATATTAACTGGTTGAAAAAAAAAGCCAAGAGCAGAACTTTTATTTATTTTTTAAATATTAAAATTAACTTTAAACGATAAAAACAATATGAATTACAAAAAAATTATTACTCTGATTATCTTATTATTTACATGTATTGATAAAGTTATCTCAATAGATATAAAGGATATAAATGAAATAACTAATTTTGATGATGAATTTGAGAATATTTTTAATGAAGAAAAACCAACTATTAGAAAGTTGGCTCACTATGATGCTTTAAGTATTTTAACTGCTATTAAATTTCCCTCAGCTATATATGGCAATATTTATACTCAAACTTATCCTATCGCAGAAAGATCTATTTTTTCTTTTCCAAGCATGTTGCTATATCATAGTGAACATGTACCAAGCTTAGAATGTCTTTCTAATTTATGGCGATTTAATTTATTTTTTAATCAAACAAAAAAAACATATTTTGGCTCAAGCTGTCATATTAATGAATATTTAGAGTTTGAAGAAAATCCAATTTTAAAACTAGATGAAAACGTTCAAGAACAGATTAAATCAGCCAACCTTTCAGAAATAATAGACATTGTAAAAAATGGTAAAATATCAGAAAGACGAGTGGGAGCCTACCTACAATACTTACATAATTTTGACTGCTCAATAAGTTTAGAAATTGATATACCGTTTTTTTACCAAGAACGTAATTATTATTTAGAAGAAAATGAAATAATGGCCCTAGATATTTGTTCAAAAAAAGCCGGATTAAATAAATCAACATATACTCGCGAAGAACAGGAAATAAGAATAGCTAAATATGCCGTAAGCGATAAAGTTGGATTTGGAGATACCACAATTAGGCTAGGATGGTGGCTAAACCCTAATCTAGCAAATCCTTTAAAAGCTGGATTACTTTTACGAATACCAACAGCAGTAACTGTAAAAGAAGAAATTATTGGTTCTTATTTTAAAAGAGATTTAACAGAACCTTATTTTGATATTTATAAATTAATGTGTCTTATCCAGCAAGATCCTGAAGCTGGTGGGGACATCAAAAAAGCAATAAAAATTGGTGAAAAATTATTACTAAGAGTTTCAAACAGACTTTCTTCTATTCTACTTGATAGACCATTAGGTTATGAACATTTTGGAATAGGTTTTTTTATAGATAATTATATAATTATAAACTGCGATACATCATTAAGATGGGCAATTAATACTGAATATTTATTACCAGATAAAGAATTAAGATTTTTTTGTTACTCTAAAAAAGAAACTGATTTTAACATAGAAAAATTTGAAAAAATAATTTCTAATTATGACCCTGATGAGCTTGATCCAATATTAAAGAAAGAAATTAAAGAAACCTTTGATTTTATTAATAAACATATATTAGGAACTTTAATGCCTTCAGCTGTTTGCGCTAATGTTACGCCCGGTTTTATAATTCAATTTACAGCTGGACCACAGATAAATAAATATGATTGGCAAATCAATGCCGGATATGACCTATGGTATCAACATAAAGAAAAAATTAATAAGTTGTATAATCATAATTATGATGAAACATATGATATAGAAAAAGGCATCAGACCAAACATTTATCAATTAAAGTTATTTCAAGAAGTTAGAAGAACTTTTAAAACCGGCCCTAAATGTTTTTCTTTTGGTATTCATGCAGATGAAGCAATTATAACAAAAGGAATTGGCCGTGATTTTAATTTGGCAATAGACCTGCAAATACTCTTTTAAATACTATTTTGTTATTTTAACATCAACTAGTATAATTAAATTAGCTTGAAAAGTACTTGCTCAATAACCGTGGGTAACTATAAAAAATTATAAATATTTGTTTAATTATATGTTTTGCCCTCCGCCTTACTATGTAAGCTCCGGGGACACTGTCCCAGCGGGGACTATACGCTTTCTTAAGAATAGAATTTATTGTATCTTTTAGTCCCAGTTGTTTTACCTACGCTTATTGAGCAAATACCTTGAAAAAATAAAAAGAATTACAAATTAAAACTATGCTTATAATTAGGAGCCTATGAAAAAAATAATTATTTTAATTTTTTGCTTGTTTAATTATATTAAATCATCTGAAAAATGCTTAGAAGAACTTGAAACATTAATAGGATTTGGATTAATCCCAGCAATAGGAGGTGATCTTTATGAACATACCTATGCCTTAACTTCTAGACCAATTTTTACTTTACCAGCATTAAATAATAATTTAAATTCTAAAAAAACTTGCCATGGTTTAACTTTTAATTTTTTTTATAATAATACACCAGGATTATATACAACTAAAAACGATAGCACACTTAATAATTATATTAAAATTTCTGATTCAGACATTTTAAAATTAATAGAAAATGATTCATTAACAAATCAATCAACTATTCCTTTTACTATTTTAGATGAATTTAAAAATTCAACTATTAGTGAATATCGATTTGGAACTTTAATCACAGCTAATTATCTTTTTAATAATAATTTTAGATTTGAAATAGGTATTCCATTAGTTTACCAATTAAGACACTACGATTTACCAGAAGAAAATATTTTAGAAATTAAAAGATACAATCTTTTTGATCAATCAACTAATAATAGCAATAGCTCAATTTATAAATTTGTGGTGGGTGATACTATTGGCTTTGATGATGGATTTTGCCGATTAGGGTGGGTTTATAATAATTGCAATATTGAAATAGAAACAGGTTTTTTAGGAATTATACCAACTGGAACATCTTTTAAAACAGGAATAATTGGTCAAGACTTTAGAAAATATAACGTAAACCCTCTTGTAAATTATGCTGAATTATTAGTAAATGCTTTGGATAATCCTCAATATACAAAAGAACAATTACAAGAAGTTGCGATCCAAGCTAGTTATAGATTATCAGCAATGACATTAAATCAACCTTTAGGACAAGAAAGCCGTGGTGGATTAGGTATTTACAATAAAGGTTCTTTTTTACTAGAAGATAATTGCTTTATTGAATGGATAACCCAAGGTGCTTATTTATTTAAAAGAAACAATATCCGCTATTATATTACTGATAAAAATAAAGCTCTTTATCAAACTTCAATTTATCAAAAATTATTAGACGATTATTTTGATAACCCATCACCTGAATTATTAAAATTAATTTGTGAAGCTGTAAATTTTTTAAATAATTCAATAACAAATACACTTTTTCCAGAAGCCTTAAATATTGGTCTGCATCCACAATGGTGGTACCAAACTCAATTTGTAGCTCATGCTAATTATGAATGTTGGCATTTATTATTAGGTCTAGATTGGTGGCAAAGGGCTAATCCTTGTAATAATTTAAGAAATGCTGAATTTATTAAATATAATATAAATAAAGCTAAGGTTTACTATAGTCAATATCAATTAAAATTAATTGGTGGATTAGGTGGATGTTTAAATAAAAACTGGGGAGATTTATCTATCTGGTTTAAAATTGATCAAACTATGATAAGACAAGGAATTGGATTAGATAGAACTTTAAATATTCAATTAGATTTAGCATTTTAAATAGCATTTACTTAATAAACATAGGTAATTTAAAAAAATTATAAATATTTATTTAATTATATATTTAGCCTTGTGCTTACTATGTAAGATCCGGGGGCACTGGCGACCATAGCGGGGCCTATACGCTTTTCTTAGGTCTTAAATAATCATCTTTTAAAACCTATG
>CAXNIA010000021.1:0-7280 GCA_964202375.1 Candidatus Babeliales bacterium
ATTATAAATATTTTTAAATTATATCTTTTGCCCTGCGCTTACTGCGTAAGCTCCGGGGACATTGGCCCGGCGGTGCCTAATCGTCTTTTTAAGAAACAGTTTCTGCTATACTATAGTTTAGTTGGTGACCTAAAGTTATTGAGCAAATACCTGCTTAATTAATGTTTTTTAGAGCCCTGCGATTGTTTCACAATCTCTGGGGACACTGTCCCGGCGGGGAACAATTTCGCTTTCTTAAGAAGTAGCAAATTAAATTTGTAGCTTATGCAGTAAAGCGTAGGGTAAGTATAAAAAGCATAATTATTATTTAAAAAATGGCGATTAGGCCCCGCCGGGCCAATGTCCCCGGAGCTTACAAAGTAAGCGCAGGGCAAGTTTATAGCATTTAAAAATATTAAATTTATAATTGTTCTAAAAACTCAACAGAACCTAACTTGCTCTAATTTAGATAATGATTTAAAATATCAAACGACTAATCTAATTTATATAATTATTGGAGCTATTAATGATTCACCTATTTAAATTAAATTTATTTTTATTATTATCTGTTAATTGTTTAATTTTAGCAGACCCTAAAATTCAAGATTCTAAAATAAGCGACAATATTTTAATCTATAAAAATATGCCTACAGGTAAGCCAGTAGCTTTATTAAACATTGATGAATTTAATAGCTTTTTAGATGAGTTGAAAGAGCAAGATCAAAGACTTTCCATAATGATGGAAATGCAGCCTGAGCAAATTTTAAAAGATAGCTTAATATCTCGTGAAAGAAGTTATATTATCGCAGATTGGGCTAAAACTAATAATGTCCGGACCTCAAAAGAATATTTAGAAAAAAAAGCTAAGCTAGCAGAACATGTTACTAATATGTTAGATGGTGAAGCTTTTTTAGCTGCTCATAAAGTAGATATTAAAGAGTCTGATGTTCGTGATTATTACAATAAAAACAAAGAACAAATGATTTCTCGTCCAGGTGGGATAGAGACAATTGGTATTTCTTTTGCTGATGAAAAAAAAGCTCTTGATTTTTTACAAAAATTAGAAAAAAATCCAAAAGCAGATTTTACTAAATTAGTTATCTCAGAAAAAATAACTACAGATCTTAATAATATTGAAGATTTTGGTGCTATTAATCAACAAAGTTATTCTGTTGATGAGTTAATAAAAAAAGCTGTTTTAGATCTTGATAAATTTCCAGCTGTTAAGTTAGTAAAAGTTGAATCTGATGATACTTGTTCTAAAGATATTAAATACTGGGTTATTCAAGCTAAAGAAAAACGTGAAGCAGAATATATGTCTTTTGAAGAAGTAGCAGATAGAATTAGGCAAATGCTGCAACCTTCTAAGATTAAAGATATGCTTGATGTCGTTTTACCTGAGCTTGCAAATAAATATAATATAAAAATAAACAATCAAGCTTTTGATAAACTGGTTAGTAAATTTAAAAGTAATGCAGAGCGTAATTTTGCAGCTATGCAAGACCTAGAAGTTAAAGATTCTAAGCCTGAACTAGTCACAAAAAAATAAATTTTTTTAAATAAATAACAAATAAAAAAGGGCCGAAAAAGCCCTTTTTTATTTGTTATTTATTTAAAATTAAAAAATTTGATTAAAAAAAATAAAAAGCATAATAAGTTGTTTTTAGTTTAGCGTTTCCTGAAGCTATTAAGCAAATATATAAAATTAGTCTAATATATTGAGATTTGTACCTAATAGTGTAAATTTAAAATAAAAATGTATGGTACTTATGAAGAAATATTTTTTATTATTTAGTATAGCTTTAATGTGTGCAAATGATTTGCATCGTATTAACAGTATAGAAGCAACAGTTCCAGGAACTACCCATATTGTAACTTCAGTAGATATTTTACAAAGAGGTTTTGATGGTTCTAATATGAATTTAGAAGAAATTTTATTAGAACATTTACTAGAGATTTATGGTCAAGAAGTTTTTTCTATGAACGTTGATGATGAGATGATTGATCGTTATTTAGAAAAAATGGGTTTACCTAAAAAACAATTAGAACATATGGCAGACATGTGGTTATTTAATGATTTGCCTGAATTTTATATGCTTTTTAAGCGTGTTCATGGTTCAGGTGGAACTATGCAACAAATCATAGAATCTTTATTAACTGTCACAGAAGATTTTCTAGAAACTATTTATAAAGAAAATCCACAATGGCGCGAACCAGCTTTATTAATTAAAACTGCAGTAATTAAATTAACTGATACTCGTAAAGATAAAATTATACGCCAACTTATTTTAGATGCTAATTATGATAAAATTAAAGGTTTAAAATGGGATGAAGAATCTTGGAGTTTAGAAAGTGAGCTTGCCCCGCAAGTTAAATTTCTAACAGGATTACAGCAAGGTGATATTGCTTCAAGAGACTTTGATAATGAAATAGTACTTTATAAAGTAGTCCAGAAAAGAGATAAAGAATTGATTCCATTAGCAGAAAGACGTTCAGAACTTTTACAAAAAGCTCGTGAAAAAAAATATGTTACCGCAAAAAAAGAAGCTTTAGAGAGTGTTAAAAATCGTCATGTAAGCTGTTTAGCTTTACATACAACTGATTGGCAAGAAGCTGAATTAGATGCTAGTGTTGTAAAACCTGTTTAGTATTTATTGTAACTACTCAGCTATTACTTAATTAATGTTTATATATTGCCCTACGATTACTACGTAATCTACGGGGACACGGGCCCCTGGCGGGGCCTATACGCCCTTTTTTAGATAAGAATTATTTACTAAATACTTTTATTAGTTACTTAGCCCTACGATTACTATGTAATCTCCGGGGACATTGTCCCAGCGGGGACTATTCGCTTTTTTTAAGAAGAGACAAATTAAATTTATAGTTTACTGGTCTTGTTTTATCTTGATTTTTTTCTTTAATTTGATTCTATTGGGGCCCCTGGCGGGGCCTATACGCCCTTTTTAGATAAGAATTATTTATTAAATACTTTAATTTTATACTGGCCCTACTATTACTACGTAATCTCCGGGGACACTGGCTTCTGGCGGGGCCTAGTAACTTTTTTTTAGAATTAATTTCTTGTAACTACTAAACTATTACTTAATTATAATATACTGTTCTGTACTTACTTTCTAAGCTCTAACAACATGGGTCGCTGTAATAGCGCCAACTTAAGTAAAAAACTAAGACAAAGCAAGACTAAAAAGCTATAAATTTAATTTGCTACTTCTTAACAAAAAGCGAATAGTCCCCGCCGGGACCGTGTCCCCGGAGATTACGTAGTAATCGTAGGGCAGTATATTATAATTAAGTAATAGCTGAGTAGTTACTAAAAAAAATGAAAAAAAAGAAAAAAAGCGAATAGTCCCAGCCGGGAACGTGTCCCCGGAACTTACGTAGTAAGTGCAGGGCAATAATATATAATTAAGTAATAGCTGAGTAATTATTATTTATTCACAACTATCATTGGCTTTAGTTTCTAAAATTTTTTGTAATTCAGCTAGTTTCTCTTTAATTTTTTCTTGGCGATTAGTTAGTTCTAACTTTTGTTTTAAATAATGATCTACTAAGTCAGAAAAATCCATATTTAAAGGCTTAGCAGGTCTTGATATACGATTATTAATAATATGAACTGGAATTATAGCTACTAGATACATAGCTTTTTCGCAAAAAGCTTGAAGCTTTTTTGTATTTACAAAATCATTACAGTTTTCAGGAACATGATAAATAATTTTAATTACTGATTCTTCAATTTTATATTTACTCAATTCCTCTAAAATTTGTTCAGTTTGCTCTATCTCACCAATTAGTTTGACTTCAATTTGAATAAACTGTCTAGTTTGTATTTGAATAAATTCATGAGTACATGAACCTATTTCAGGTATAGAAACTAAACAAAAACCTTTTTCTTCTTTTCTTTCCCCAAAGTCTATTCTTTCTATAGATCCAGAATAAACAACTGCCGGATAGCCATTACAATTGAGGTTTTGATATCTATGCAAATGCCCTAAACCAACATAATCAAAAGGTTTTTGAGCTAATTGTGAAGTCAAAAAGATTGGATCAGAGCCATAGATAGCCCTTTTTTCTGAACCAGAAAATACACCATTACTAACTGTTAAGTGACCTGCTAATATTGCTGGGATATTTTGATCTAATTTTAATCTAAAATCATTTATAATATTTACTACCTTAGCTGAAATATATTCTGTAATATCTTCTGCTGAATAAGAAATAAATTCATGAGAAATAGCTAAAGTATTTTTAGTTGGCCAAGGTATACCAACTATTGATATTGGTCCATCTTTTGTTTGCAATACAAAAGATTTTGGTTTATTGATAACATAAAAACCATCTATAGGTAAAGATTTAAAAACATCTAATGCATTAGCTTTTCCAAATGTTAATGGATGATCATGGTTACCTATAATAATTACTACAGGTATGTTTACTGCATAAAGTTTGAAAAAACATTCTAAGAAGAGCTTTTGCTGTGTTGGTGATGGATAAGCAGTTTTATAAGCATCACCGGAAAATAAAAAAAAACTTACTTTTTTTTCTATAGCATAATCTACGCAGGTATCTAGTGCTTTAGCAAAATCTAATAGTCTGGTATGTATACCTGTTTTAGGATCTATTTTTCCATAGTTTTCCATTCCAAAATGAATATCTGCTGTGTGTACAAAAGTGATCATATTTATTTTTCGCTAATTTTATTTGATTTTACTTTGACAAAATTATTAGCCAATAAATTATTTTTAATATTATTTTTAATATGAGCTTGATCAAGTATACTGTATGGTTCTATGTAGATATTATCAGCAAGTATGCTATTTTTGATTATGCTAAAAGAATCTATTTCACAGTTCTCACCAATTATTGTGCCATCTAATATCTCTACACAGTTACCTATCACTGAACCAGAACCTATGGAAACATTTAGATCTAGCAATACATTGTGTATGTTTTTAAAACGTACACCTTTCTGCATAAATTTTTTAACTAATTCTGACTTCTTTATTTGTTCTGCTATCCATAATTCTTCTAATGTATTTACACCACGAACATTATCAAAAGATGCTGTTATTATTTCTATCTTTCTTTTTTGATCATTGGCTATTTTAATTAGATCAGTTATGTATAATTCACCTGTAATTGAGCTAGCTTGTAAAGAATCTAGACTAGTTATTAAGAAATCTTTTTCAAAAATATAGATACCAGCATTTAATAAAGATATTTCTTGATGGTCTATTTTATTACCCCATTCTTTTGCTTCTACTATTTTAATAGATTCATTTTCTTTTACTATAGTTCCATAACCTTTTATAGAAGGGTCAAAGTTATAAGCACCTATAAAACTTATAGTTGCATTTTTATCAAGATGTTCATCTATTAATTTAGATATTAATTCTTCATCTATTAATGGTATATCACCATTTAGCACTAAAATATGTTTAATATTTTCTAAGTTATTTTCTAAATAATTTAAAGCTGTTTTTATAGCGTGACCAGTTCCAAGTTGTATTTTTTGTTCTACAAAATCAATTAAATCATTATGGTTTTTTTTTATAATTTCTTGAATTTTTTCTTTTTGATATCCAACTACTAATGTTGTTTTGATATTTAAATTTACTAATAATTTTGTGATACACAAGATCATTTCTTGGCCACAAATTTTTTCTAATAATTTAGATCTTTGATTATTGAATCTTGAAGATTTCCCAGCTGCTAATATTATTGCTTTTACTATGTCTCTGTTGTTTGACTTGTTGCTATTCATAAAATCAACCTTTTAAATTTAGAGTATTCTAAGTTTACATATTAACAAAATTTAATTTTTTGCAAAAAATAATCTAAAATAGATAATCAACGGCTTTTTTTAAAAGTATCTTATTTCCTGATCTGTAATTACTCAGTTATTATTTAATTATAATATATTGCCCTACGATTACTACGTAATCTCCGGGTACATGGTCCCGGCGGGGACTATTCGCTTTTTTAAGAAGAGACAAATTAAGTTTTTAGTTTCCTATTCTTGCTTTATCTTGGTTTTTTACTTAAGTTGGCACCATTGCAGGTGCTTCTGGATTGGCCTAAGCACCCTTTTTTAAGAAGTAATTTTGTAACTTACTCAGCTATATAAAAAATATAAAGTTTTATTATTTGTATTACTTATGTTGAACTAGAAACTGATTAAAAAATAGAAAAAAGCGAATAGTCCCCGCCGGGACCATGTCCCCGGAGCTTACATAGTAAGCAGAGGGCAAAATATATAATTAAATAAATATTTATAATTTTTTATAGTTACCTAAATTTATTGAGTAAATACTAGTTAAGTTACAACTTATGATTAAATAGTATATAATTATATTATAAAAATAAAAAATAGTAATAATTATGCTTAATAAAAAAATAATAATTCTAATCAATGTTTTCTTAGTTTTTAATAACTATCTATATGCTAGCCAAGATACTCATCAAAAGCCTGAAATTGTTGTTGAGCAAATACCACCAATAGTGAAAGATAGGTTAGCAATAGCTTATTTTGGTGGGCCAGAAATAAATAATTTAATTGCCTCAGCTTTTATGCATGAAAAAGTAAATGCACGTATGAGTATTTATGATGGCCATTATTCTATTAATTCAGGAAACTCATTAAATCCTATATTAAATGCCTTAGCTTGTCTTAAAAAGAATGGTACTAAGATAGATATTAGATCTATAGTAGATAGTGAAAACATAACAAAACCAGACATAGCAAAACCAGATTTTTTGAAATTTTCCAATTGTTTAAAGTTTTTAGGCTGTCAGGTAAAAAAGCTTAATAAAGATCCAGGTGTCTTAGATTCTGGTAATATATGTTTAGATGCTAAATCATTTTTACATCAAAAGTTTTATTTATTTAAAAGCTGTTATCAAGATGGTCCTCTTGCAATAATTACATCACATAATCCTACTGCTCATGGGGCAACAGATTATCAAAAAAATAATGCTATCGTGATAGCCTTACCAGCTGAAATTACAGAACTTAGCAAAAGATTTAATTTGTTATACAAAAAAGTTGCAATTGATTTAGAAGATGATTCTTTAGCAGTAGCTTTGAAGCCTAAAATCAAAAATTTTAATCCTATAGCATTAGATGATTTAAATTTGCAAAAAAATAATAATAGTAGCGATAATGGTAGTAGTGATAATTATGTTCAGTTATTAAAATCTCCTTTATTTAGTTCTCATAAATCTGACTCAAAAAATTTAATTTCTGAAAAGATAATAGAACAAATAAAAAATGAGTCTCA
>CAXNIA010000022.1:0-7239 GCA_964202375.1 Candidatus Babeliales bacterium
CGGGCCAGTGTACCCGGAGATTGTGAAACAATCGTAGGACAAACTTATAAGTAAAAGTTGGGTAGTTATAAATAATTAATCTTAAAATTTAAAGTAAATAATAATGTCAGTCAGAGTAAGATTTGCTCCTTCACCTACAGGTCATTTACATATTGGTGGCTTAAGAACAGCTTTATTTAATTATTTATTTGCTAAAAATAAATCTGGCTCTTTCTTATTACGTGTCGAAGATACAGATTTAAAACGTTCAACCACGGCATATATGAATTCTCAGCTTGAAGCCTTAAGCTGGATTGGTATTGAGCCTGATGAAGATTTTTTTAAACAATCTGATAGATTAGAAATTTACAAACAATTTTTAGATAAACTAATAGCTGAAGGCAAAGCTTATCGTTCTTACACAACAGCAGAACAAGCTAAAGAGCGTGCTGAAAAAATGAGAGCTTTATACGGTGAAGCTGAAGCAGCCAGTTATGATGATGTTGAAGGTGATTCATGGGTGATACGATTTAAAATAGAAGAAATGGGATCTACTATATCTTTTAATGATGAAATTAGAGGAGAAGTTACTTTTTCTCGTGACTATTTTGATGATTTTATTATTGCGCGTGCTGATGGTACACCTATGTACAATTTTGTTGTAGTTGTAGATGATATTTTAATGAAAATTACGCATATTATTCGCGGTGAAGATCATATCAGCAATACACCAAAACAAATTTTATTATACAAAGCGCTTGGTGCTCAAATCCCGATATTTGCACATATACCATTAATTTTAAACAAAGAAGGTGGTAGACTCAGCAAGAGAGATGGCGCAACCTCTGTGCAAGCTTATCGTGATCTTGGTTATTTACCAGATGCTCTTTGTAACTATCTAGTTAGATTAGGTTGGTCACATGGTGATCAAGAAATCTTTTCTAGAGAAGAGTTAATTAAAATTTTTAGTATTGATAATATTGGTAAAAAAGGTTCGGCTTTTGATATTCAAAAATTAAATTGGGTAAATCAAATTTATCTTAAGAATTCAGCTGCTGAATATTTAATTAATCAAATTGATAGTTTAACAAAAAATTGGTCAGCAAAATATAAAAACTGTTTATTAAAAGAAGCTATTAATTTATATAAAGAACGTTCGGTGACTTTACTTGAGCTAAGAGACCATCTTGATCTTCTTTTTAATGAACCATTAAATATTGAGCTTTTAGCTGAAGAAAAAACCATTTTAAAACATTTTTTAATTGACTTAGCTCATCTTAGCTGGACCAAAGAACATCTTGAAGCACATCTTAAAACATTTTTAGAAAAAAATAATCTTAAAATGTCAGCTTTAGGAAAACCTTTAAGAATCGCCTTAGTTGGTACAACCAATGCCCCTGGCATTATAGACTTGTTAATTGTTATTGGTGATAAAACAGTTCTGGAAAGAATTAATAAAGCAGTTTTATAATTTTAATAGTATTATACTTTTATTTTTTATACAATTGAATTAATAATAAAAAATAAAAGTATAAATATAAACATGAAATTTAAATTAATTATTTTACTATTAATATCTTTAGTAAATGCTTCTTATTCTAGTATTAAATTTGAATTAGAAGTCAATCCATATCTAAAAGAACCCCAAAATTTAACTTTATTCTTACAAGAAATTATTTCAAAATTAACACATAATTATGAAATAATTTGTAAAGATATTTATGTGACTGCTACGCCATGGTTTTTAGATAGCAAATTAAAGAGTTGTTTCATAATTGCAAAAGAAGATCTAAAAGCTAGCTCTAAAATTGGCGGAAATAAACAAAAAACTTGGTTTATTTGTCCCAAAAGCTAGTGCGAAATATAATTCAAAAGACCAATAACAAGCTCAATAAAAATTAAAATAATAATTAAAACACTTAATATTTCGCTTCTAATAGCTTCAATTTTATCATTATAGATGTTTAGAAGATCTTTCAAAATTATTAACTTAGTGCTAATAGATTCACGCCACCTAGATAAATCTAATTTTTGAACAAGAAGATCATAAATCTCCATATAATAAGCATCAGAAGTTAACTTAATACTATTTTCAAGCCGTTCAGTTATTACTGAAATATCAACTTTAGTCCGACTAAGTTGTTCGATAGGGCTATTATAAGATGAACTAAATGGTAAATAGGTAGTCCAGGGTAATTTACCTATTTTTTGTTCATAAACAGTATTAAGCTGTGTATCTAAAGCTTTATCAAAATATTGGAGCTCCAAGCACTGAATATTTGCAAAATCAAACATATCTATTAGTTCTTCATAATCATTATCTGCTACAAAAGCAGCATTTAGATCTATAACTAATAAATCACCTCGATAATAACCGGTAGTAGATTCTAAAATCTCATTTTTTTGAAATTCTGATAAAGTTTCTGTTTCAAAACGTAAAAGGGAACAAATAATACTACCGTATTTTTTACGTAGATCTTCCGGACTTACCTGACAATTACTAACCTGAATAACATCATAACTAGATCTTAAATGATAAAACTTAGGTTGTTTTGTAAAACGTTTAATTCTTTTAAAAATATCATGCGCATCTTGAACACTTTGTTCTTCATAATGTAAATCGATAGATTCTATTTCATTACGTAAATCTTCTAATTTTTTCTTAAAAGGTATTTTATAATAAAGCGAAACAACCCCAAAAGAATATATTTTAGCACAAACACAGAAATTACTTTTAGAGGTAGATGGTAGATTAACAACTAAAGGTGTGTGATAATTTTTAAAATATCTAGGTAGTTGCACAGTTTGAATATCTAAACCTGATTCTTTTTGCACTAAATTAAGGTCTAATTCATCACCAATATCAAAAGCATGAAATATAAGTATATTTCCATTAAATTCTGGCGATTCCATATTTTTATTCCTATATTTTATTGTAATTACTTAGTGTAACTACTCAACTATTATTTAATTAAGAATATATTAAGTTTTTAGGTATTACAATCTTGCCCTATGCTTACTTTGTAAGCTTCGGGGACGGTGGGCCCCTGGCGTGGCCTATACGCCCTTTTTAAAAGAAATAAAGATTTAAGTTTATAGTATTTTAATCTTACTTTACTCAAGTTGTTTTACTTAAGTTAATGCCAGGAGCTCCTGTCTTATAGCTTACGCAGTAAATCATAGTGCAAAGTATAAAAAAAATTCTTACTTAAAAAGAGCGAATAGGCCTCGCCAGGCCAATGTCCCCGGAGATTGTGAAACAATCGTAGGGCTCTGAAAAAACATTAATTAAGCAATAGTTGAGTAGTTACATTCTTATTTAAAAAGGGCGTATAAGCCCTGCCAGGAGCCCCTGTTCCGGAGCTTACATAGTAAGCGCAGGGCAAGTTTATAGCTGAGTAGTTAATATGTTTATTTAGCAAATATATTTTTACTAGCTAAGTACAATTTACCTTGAATATTTAAATCTAAACATTTATTAAGTAAATCTAAGTTTATAGCTATAGTCTCTTTTTTCTTAAGCATTAAACTTTTGTTATTTTCTTTATATTCTATACAAAACTCAGTTTTTCCAGAATTAATTTTAGCAGCTAATTCTGGAAGATTTAGTTCTAAATGATTACTATAATTTATTTCAAAGCGTTCAAAATTAAACTCTTCATCCAATTTTATTAAACTTTGAACTTTTATTTTTAAACTATTATTTTCTATTTCAGCTGTACCTGTAAAAGCTATTAAACTGCAATCTTCTAAGTTAAAGTTACATTTTTTAAACAAAGTAGGGAAAATTATTAATTCAGCTGTACCAATTTTATCTTCTACCAACATAAAAGCCATCTTATCACCTTTTTTAGTAGTAATAATCCTGCTTGTTTTTCTTAAAGCTATACTTTGTATTATTTGACCAGATCTAATTTTATCTTTTGATAACTCTTGGGTCTCAAAAAAGATATTTACAGATTTATAAATATCAAGTGGATGAGAGCTTAAATAAAACCCGATCACTTCTCGTTCTTTTTCTAATGTTTCTTTTGTTGACCATATCGAAATAGGTTTAAATTCATAATTATCTACCTCGTCTTGTTTTTTAACTGGAGCAAACATACTAAGCTGGCCGGTTAGTAAAGATTCTTTAGCTTGGGCAGCAAGATCCATAATAATTGGTAATTCTGCTATTTTTTGAGCTCTATTACCAGGTAGGTTATCAAAAGCACCAGCATAAATTAAATTTTCTATAACCCTCTTATTACTAGTTCTTAAATCTATTCTGGTACAAAAATCAAGTAAATTCACAAAAGATTTCTTAGATCTTATATTAATAATATCTTCTAAAGCAGCTAAACCAATATTCTTGATACCTTGTAAGCCAAAAACAATTTCTTTTTTATTTTCACTAGAGCTTATTACAGAAAAATCTGCTAAAGATAAATTAACATCAGGTGGGATAATATTAATACCCATAGATCTGGTTTCATCTAGATAAAAAGTCATTTTATCAGGGTTTGAAGTCTCTAAAGAGATTAAGCAAGCCATAAATTCTGCTTTAAAATGAGCTTTAAGATAAGCAGTCTGATAGGCTATTAGAGCATAAGCAGCAGAATGGGACTTATTAAACCCATAACCGGCAAAGTAAGCCATTAAATCAAAGAGCTGTTCAGATTTTATTCCGTCAAAATTATTTTTTATAGCTTTTTCAACAAAAAGATTTTTCTGTTCAGCCATGACTTCAGCTTTTTTCTTACCCATAGCTCGACGCAAAATATCAGCTTCACCTAAACTATAACCAGCAATAGTAGAAGCAATTTTTATAACCTGTTCTTGATAGACAATCACACCATAAGTTTCAGCTAAAATTGGATCTAATTCTGGAAAAATATTATTAATTTTTTGTCTACCATGACGTCTTTCAATATAATCCTCTATCATTCCCGAGCCAAGTGGTCCAGGTCTGTATAAAGCATTAACTGCAATAATATCTTCAAATTTAGTTGGACATAGTTTGATTAAAACATCTTTTAGCCCATCAGATTCTAGCTGAAAAACCCCAGAGGTCTGACCTTTTTGGATTAACTTAAAAGTTTGCTCATCTTCTAAGCATAAATTATCAATATCAATATTAATATTATAATTCTTCTTAATTAACTTGATTACTTTATCTATTAAAGTTAAGTTTTTTAGCCCTAAAAGATCTATCTTTAAAAAACCAATAGCTTCTAATTCACTCATAGCATACTGAGTTACTAAATCAGTAGTTTTTGGTGGTACATAAACAGGTAGCATCTCATCTACAGCTTCAGGTGTTATCACTATACCAGCAGCATGCTTTGAAGCATGCCTAGTTAAACCTTCTAATTTAAAAGCTAAAGTAAATATTTTGTTAATAGTGCTATTTATTTTAATTAAATCAGCTATCTTAGGTTCTTGCTTAATAGCTTCTTCTAGAGTTATTTTTAACTGATCTGGTATTAAATTAGTAAGCTGATTAGCATCTTCAAATGGTAACCCAAGAGTACGTGCTATGTCTTTTATCACACCCTTGGCCATCATTGTTCCAAAAGTTATAATCTGACAAACTTTATCAGCACCATAAAGATCTTTGATGTGTTGAATAACTTTTTCACGACCCTCAATACAAAAATCAATATCTATATCAGGCATGCTGACACGTTCAGGGTTTAAAAACCTTTCAAACAATAAATTATATTTAAGCGGATCAATATTAGTAATTTCTAAAGCCCAAGCTACTAAAGAACCTGCAGCAGAACCACGCCCAGGACCAACAGGTATGCCTACAGATTTAGCCCACTGAATAAACTCACTAACTATTAAAAAATACCCGACAAAACCCATTTTAATAATTAAGTCTATCTCTACATCTAAACGTTTTTTATAAGAATCAAAATTATCTAAATTAATTCTTTTTAGAGCTAACTTGTCTAAACCTTTATAGCAAAGTGATCTAAAATATTCTTCAGGGCTTTCAGAAGTTGGAATATCAAATTTAGGAAAAAATAATTTATTAAAAACAAATTCAAAATTGCATCGATCAGCAATTATTCCAGAATTATAATAAGCATTTGGATAATCTTTAAATATTTCTTGCATCTCTTGAGGAGTTCTCATGTAAGCTCGGCAATTACCAAAGGTAAACCTGCCCGGATCTTCCATTTTGCTTTGAGTTTGAATAGCAAGCATTACTTCATGAGCTTCATGATCTTCAGCATGAGGGTAGTGACAATCACCTGCCGCAACAAGTTCGATCTGATATTGGGTAGCTAAGTTTAATAATTTTTTATTTAAGATAGCTTGCTCTTCTTGATCTTCTGGCTGTATTTCAAAATAAAAGCGATCACCAAAAACTCTTTTAAACCAATTTATGGCCTGATGAGCTCTTTCTACTTCATTATTCATTAATAAAGATGGGATATACCCACCTAGACAAGCTGAAGTTATAATCAAACCCTCTTGATATTTTTCAAGCTGTTCAAAATCTATTCTGGGTTTAAAGTAAAAACCTTTTTGATAAGAAAATGAGATAAGTTTACATAAATTCTTATAACCAATTTCATTTTGAACCAATATTATAAGATGATAATATTTTTCTTGATGATTTTTGATATTAGCATCTGGTGTAAAATAAGCTTCTATACCTAAAATAGGCTTAATACCAGCAGCTTTGCATTTTTGAAAAAATTTTACCGCAGCAAAAATATTACCATGATCTGTAATAGCTAAAGCTTTTAAATTATGTTTTTTGCCATAAGAAACAAGATTATCTAATGATATGGCACCATCTAAAAGAGAAAATTCTGTATGTAGATGCAGATGCGTAAAATGTCTTTCCATTATTTTAATTTAACATATAAATAATATTTTGAAAAAAACTTCATAAAAAAATTTTATATTTAATTATATAGTTAATTTAAATAAAGATAACTAATAATTTATTTTATTAGTTATCTTTATTTTTTCTTATTTATAAATTTAAACAATAAGTACAATAACAATAAATTTTTAGAATATTAAAAGTTTTTATACTATATTTTGAATCTGCTCTTTTGCCTTTTCAAGCTCAACTTTAGCAAGTACAACATTATTACTAATTAAATAACTATTTGTTTTAGCACCAATAGTATTTATCTCTCTTGATATTTCTTGTAAAACAAAATCAAGCTCTTTACCTTTACTATCTTCTTTACTTTCTAAAATATTTTTAAAATGATTTAAATGACTAGTAAATCTAGTAATTTCTTCATTTAA
>CAXNIA010000023.1:0-7205 GCA_964202375.1 Candidatus Babeliales bacterium
TATAATGGTTTTTTACCAATTTGTAGTTCGTCTTTTGCAGGAGTTAGATTTGCTGCTGTTAGTCATATAAATTTAATTGATCAAAATAATTTTGAGATAATTATAGAAAATGATAACAAAGACTATACTGAATTATATTTATTAAATAATAAATTAGTTGCTTATACTCTAATTGGTAAATGCTCAAAATCAGCATTTTTAAAAAGAATTTTGTTAACTGGTGAAGACTTTAAGTACTCAGCTACTATTTAATTAATAATAAATTAATTTTTTTAGTGGGTCATAAGCTTGCCCTACGCTTACTTTGTAAGCTCCGGGGACATGGTCCCGGCGGGGACTATTCGCTTTTCTTAATTTTTAAAGTAACTATTTCCAATGGCAGGCATTAGCTAATTTTAAGAGCTAAAATTCGTATTTACTAAACTTTAGGTTACAAAAATTGGGCTAAAATATAAGAAATTACTTCCTGAAAAAGGGCGCTTAGGACTCGCCAGAGGACCTTTGTCCCGGAGATTACGTAGTAATCGTAGGGCAACATTATTTAGTAAATAATTCTTATCTAAAAAAGGCGTTCAGGACCCGCCAGGGGCCCACGTCCCCGGAGATTACGTAGTAATCGTAGGGTAATATTTATAATTAAATAATAGCTAAGTAGTTACAAATTAACTAAAGACTATTGTTAGTAATTTTTGATGAGAAGATATAAGTAGGTGGTAAATTTTTAAAAACTAATTCAGTTTTTGTTTGATTTTTATTTTTAAAAGTAGCTAATATTTTATGTTTATCAATATAATCATTTTTTTCTTTATTATTTAAAAAAATTTTATAAATATTGCCAATCATCACATATTCAACATAAATAACCAAACCACTTAATTTTACTAAGTTTTCATATTTATTAATAATTGACTTAACCATTTTAGATGTAAAAAATGTGCTATTAAAAGGTAATGTAGAAACAATTACGTGATATTTATTTTCTGTTTGCCAAACTATAATATCATTGTTATAAATATTAATCTTTGAGTTATTTTTAAATTTTTCTTTAAGAGATTCATACAGTTCTGGATTTAATTCTACTAAATCTAGCTGATAATCAATTTTTAATTTTTCTAATTTTTTAATAAAATATTCTGATAATGCCCCGTTACCAGGACCTACTTCTAAAAACATTAACTTTTCATGATCAAGTTCATTTATTTTTGATTGAACTGATTTTATAATTAATTTAGCAGTTTGCTTAGAAAAAGGAGCTATGGCGCCTATGGTATCATAATTTTTAGGAATTAATGAAATAAACTCCCAAGAATCTTTAAAGTCTTTACAGGAATTTTTGAAGTCTTTGATTGTTGGAATAGGTATTATATTTAAAGATAGAAAAATAATAAATATAAAGGTGTAGTTGATGTATTTTTTTTTCATATTTTATAATAAATTAATTATTTCTTAATAAGATTATGCCATATTTACAGAATCTTGTAAAACAAGATAACTACTCAGCTATTACTTAATTATAATATATTGCCCTACAATTACTACGTAATCTCCGGACACAGGCCCCTGGCTAGGCCTATACGCCATTTTTCAAGAAGCAATTTTTTATATTTTAGCCCAGTTTTTATAACCTAAAGTTTAGTAAATACGAATTTTAGCTCTTATAATTAGCTAATGCCTGCCATTAGAAATGGTTACTTAAAAAAATAAAAAAAGCAAATAGTTCATGCCTGAACATGTCCTTGGAGATTACACGGTAATCATAGAGTAAGTCTCTTAATTTAATATATTAGACCTCTTTTAAAACCTATGAATAATACTATTTTTCCTATAATAATTAGATACATGTTGATATTATTTTTTTTAAAAAGAACATATAGGCAACGTCGGGCCAGTGTCTCGGAGATTGCATATAATGCAATCGTAGGGTTTCGTAAGAAGTCTATTATTTGTAGATTCAAGTAATAGCTGAGTAGTTACAAATAAAAAACTGAGTAGTTAGAAAGCAAAGGCTTGTAATTTAATTGTATTCCGACTAAAATGAATCAAAATAAGAAAAAGTCGCGACTTTTTTGAAAACCAATAGGTAAAAGTCAGAATGAAAAGAGTACAAAAAACCCAAATTTTAAAAGATTTAAATAAAAAAATGGTGCTTCTAGTAGGACCAAGACAATCTGGAAAAACCTGGCTAGCTAAAGATATAGCTAAAGATTTTACTGAATCTGTATATTTAAATTATGATCAATTATTAGATAAAAAAATCATTCTTGATCAATCTTGGTTGCCATCAACAGATATTTTAATATTTGATGAACTTCATAAAATGGCTGGATGGAAAAATTATCTCAAGGGAGTGTATGATACTAAGCCTTCAAGTATGAGGCTATTAGTGACAGGAAGTGCTAGGCTAGATCTTTATGATAATTTAGGAGACTCATTAGCTGGAAGATACTATAGACATAGGCTTTTACCTTTTTCACCTGCTGAATTAACACAACTTGATCAAAAATTTACTCTAGATGAATTAATCACAAAAAGCGGCTATCCTGAACCATTTCTAACAGATGATATAATAGAAATTAAAAGATGGAGAATGCAATATATAAGTAGTCTATTAACTACAGATGTGTTTGAAATAGATCAAATATTAAATATTAAAGCTTTGCAGCTAGTTTTTAATTTATTACGAAGAAAAGTAGGTTCACCTATATCTTATAGTTCAATAGCAGAAGATGTAGCTGTTTCGCCAGCTACAGTAAAAAAATATATTCAAATCCTTGAAGCACTATTTGTAATATTTAGAGTTACCCCATACTCTAAAAATATAGCAAGAAGCTTACTTAAAGAACCTAAGATTTATTTTTTTGATTCTGGATTGATTGAAGGAGATGAAGGTGCAAAATTTGAAAACTTAGTAGCTAATAGTCTTTTAAAATCTATCTTTGGCAGAATAGATTATCTAGCTGAAGACCTATCTTTAAATTATATCAGAACAAAAGATGGTATGGAAATTGATTTTGCTATTATTAATCAAAATGAGATTGAACAAATTATAGAAGTAAAATTATCAAATAGTGATATAAGTAAACCACTAAAATATTTTCATGAAAAATATTCTTACCCTGCTATTCAGATTTTAAAAAATATAAGACATGAATATATAAATAAAGATATTAAAGTTTTGGATATGAATAAATATTTATCAAAACTATTTTTGTAACTACTCAGCTATAAGTTTGCCCTGTGCTTACTTTGTAAGCTCCGGGGACAGGAGCAGTACTGTACAGAGTTAAATTTGTATCCTAAAAATACTACATAAAATTTTGGAAAAAACAGGAAATAACCTTGAGATTGATAAAATTAATCGATTTTTAACGGGAAAAACTGTTTTTAAAGTATTGCTTTTCTGAACTCTGTACAGGACTGGGACAGTAGCCCTTGGCGGTGCCTAATCGCCTTCTTTAGATAAGAATTATTATTTTTGATGCTTGCTTACGCTTTACTGCATAAGCTACAAATTTAATTTTCTACTTCTTAACAAAAAGCGAATAGTCCCCGCCGGGACCATGTCCCCGGAGATTACATAGTAATCGTAGGGCAAGTTTTTTAATTTAATATATTAGTCATAGGTTCAAATAATAACTGAGTAGTTTTGGTTGTTTTTATATTTTGAGTAACTATTTATTTTAGTATATGATTATGCTTATATAAATAAAAAATATAAAGGTAATTGATGGCAAAACCTGAGCTAACAACTGATTTAAATTTAGAAGAAAATCAGAGCAAAATTGACTTAAAACAAACTTTAAATCTTCCTCAAACTGAATTCCCGATTCGTTCTAATCCAGCAATTGATGATAAATTATTACTAGAACGTTGGCAGTCAGAAAATATTTATGAAAAAAGTTTTAATCTAAATCGTGGTTCAACTAAATTTGTTTTGCATGATGGCCCGCCATACGCAAATGGTCATATTCATCTAGGAACAGCTTATAATAAAATATTAAAGGATATTTTATGCAAAGTTAAAAGGATGCAAGGCCTTCATGTTCCTGTGACACCTGGCTGGGATTGTCATGGTTTACCTATAGAATTAAAAATAACTCAAGAAAAACCAGATCTAAAAGGTACCGATTTAAAAAAAGCTTGTCGTGATTATGCTTATAAATGGATAGATATTCAACGCACTGAATTTAAAAATTTAGGCGTTTTAATGAATTGGGATAATCCATATCTTACTATGTCTAAAGCTTATGAAGGTAATACTGTTAGAGCTTTTGGTATTTTTGTAGAAAAAGGATTTATTCAAAAGAAAAATAAAACAGTGCCTTGGTGTTCTTCTTGTCAAACAACTCTAGCAAATGCTGAAGTTGAATATTATTTACGTAAAGATCCTTCTATATATGTCCACTTTCTTTTACCTTCTACAACATCTTCAAAGTTATTTGATACAGATTTGCCTGTAAGTTTATTAGTATGGACTACTACACCTTGGACTCTACCTTTAAATAGAGCTATCTTGGTAAAGCCTGATACTAAGTACGTTTTACTAGAAGCCATAGAAGGCATCTGCACCATTGTTGCTAAAGATAGAGCAGATTCTATTGCCTCTTTAGTTGGCAAACAACCTAAAATAATAATGGAAATACCTGCAGAAAGACTTGTAGGTCTAGAAGTTATACACCCAATAACTGAACAATTAACACCTGTAATGGCTGCAGATTTTGTAACTTTAGATGATGGTACTGCTATTGTGCATTGCGCACCAGGATGTGGTAATGATGATTATGATTTTGGTACTAAAGAAGGCTTAGAAATCTACTCACCTATTACAGCAAATGGTCTTTATGATAAAGGTATATTTCCTAGTGTACTTGAAGGCATGAAAGTAACTGATGGGCAGATTTGGGTTATAAAAGAGTTGATTTCTCATAATTTACTATTTCATAAAATTAACATTAATCACTCTTACCCACATTGTTGGCGTTGTCGTAATGGACTTATTTTCAGAGCTACTAAGCAATGGTTTTGCAATTTAGCTAAAAATGATTTAAAACAAAAGGCTATCGAAACCGTAGATACTTTAGTGATGCTACCAGATAAAACGAATAATCGCTTAAAAGCAACCCTTTCTGGTAGGTTAGAATGGTGTTTATCAAGACAAAGAGAGTGGGGAACTCCAATACCAGCACTTTTATGTATAGAATGTGATGAAGCTTATATAAATAAAGAATTAATAGATATAGTTGCTCAAGGCATTGAAAAAGAAGGCATCGAATACTGGGATCATGTAGCTATTGATGAATTAAAACCTGCTGGCTTAGTTTGCAAAAAATGTGGTTATGGTGAATTTAAAAAAGAAAAAGATATTTTAGATGTTTGGTTTGATTCAGGCATTAGTCATTTTGCTGTATTAGCAAATAATAATGATTTATCATATCCAGCAGATTTTTATTTTGAAGGCAAGGATCAACATCGTGGTTGGTTCCAAAGTTCTTTACTAACCAGCTTGGTAATAGAAGGTAAATCTTGCACCAAAGGGATCATAACTCATGGTTATACTGTAGATGCAAAAGGACGTAAAATGTCTAAATCTATTGGTAATGTGGTAGCACCTCAGGAAATAATAGACAAATTAGGCACAGATGGCTTAAGATTATGGGTTTCTAGTATAGATTTAAATGATGCTGTTGTCTCTGATGTAGTCTTTGAAAACGTTAAAGAAGTCTTACGCAAAGTAAGAGTTACTTGTCGGTTCATGTTGTCTAATTTATATGATTTTTCAGAAAAAGATTTAGTTAGCTTTTCAGAATTATCATTATTAGATCAGTATGCTCTTGGGCAACTTTTAGATTTTAGCGATAAAGCTATTAAAGCTTATAATGACGTTAAATATACAACTGTTTTTCATCTAGTAGCATCTTATTGCGCTGAAAACTTAAGTGCAATCTATCTAGATGTTATCAAAGACAGGCTTTATGTAGAAGAAGTTAATTCATTAAAAAGACGCTCTGCTCAAACTGTCTGCTGGTACATACTTAATACTTTAGTAAAAATTGTAGCACCAATCATGTCTTTTACAGCTGAACTAATTTCTGATTTTTATCAAAAAGATAAAAATGAATCAATTCATTTACAAAAATTTGCTGATTTAAGTTTATTGCAAAAAGGCTATGACCAATTAATTACAGATTTTGGCAGTAAGCAAAATTTAGTAGACTTTTATAAAGCTATTTTTAAAGTTAGGGATATTGTTTTAAAAGCTATCGAAGAGAAAAGAGCTCAAAGCTTGATAAAGCATTCTTTAGAATCTTATATTGATGTAAATCTTACAGGTGAACTTAAGAATACTTTAAGTAATGGTAGTAAAGACTTACAAAGTTTATTTAAAGAGCTGCTAGTTGTTTCAGAGTTTAATTTAGTTGAAAAATCTTTAAATAAGACAGAAGACCTAGAAATAACAGTTAATATTAGAGTAGCTACTGGTTTTAAATGCCCACGTTGTTGGCATTATCATAATAATATTGATAATAACAATTTATGCTTACGTTGTATTGAGATCGTTAAAACTAAAATATTTGCTCAATAATAATATATTGCCCTACGATTACTACGTAATCTTCGGGGACTTGGGCCCCTGGCGGGGCCTATTCGCCTTTTTTTAAGAAGCAATTTTTTATATTTTAGCCCAGTTTTTGTAAACTAAAGTGTAACTACTCAGCTATTACTTAATTAATAATAAATTATTTTTGTGTGTGTTATAAACTTACCCTACGCTTACTTTGTAAGCTCCGGGGACACTGTCAGGCATGGACTATTCGCTTTTTTTAAGAAGTGACAAGTTAGATTTATAGTTTCTCAGTTTTGTTTTATCTTAGTTTTTTCCTTAAGTTAACGCTATTATAGGCGGAACCCATATTGTTAGAGCTTAAAAGTAAGTACAGAGCAGTATATTATAATTAAGTAATAACTGAGTAATTACAAGAAATTAATTCTAAAAAGAAAGTGAATAGTCCCCGCCGGGACCATGTCCCCGGAGATTACGTAGTAATCGTAGGGCAAAATATATAATTAAATAATAGCTGAGTAATTACTATAAATCATCTAATTCATGATCTTTTAAATCAAGACAAGTTTGTAAAGCTGGTGTCTTTTTATGACAACTACCATCACAACCCACATACCAAGTAGTAAATTTATCAAAAAGATAT
>CAXNIA010000024.1:0-7178 GCA_964202375.1 Candidatus Babeliales bacterium
AAATAAACTGCTGTATTACAAATACCAATACAGCACATATTTAGACTTATTATTATAGTACTGTAAACTAATGTTATATCTTGTAATAGCGTTTTCTCAATAAACTTATAACTATGAAAAGAATATGTAACTATTCAGCTATTAATTAATTAATTTTTTAAGTATTAGACCTCTTACAAAACTGTACGATTGCATTATATGCAATCTCCGGGAACACTTGCCAGACGGGACTATTTGCTTTTTTCTATTTTAAATTAATTTCTAGCGCAACATCAATAATAATAATAATAATAATAATAATAATAAACTTTTACATTTTGTTCTATAACTTAGTAGTTACTAAACTTATTAACAATTTTAATTGTTATAATAATATTTTTTTTATTTATTTTTTTAGAAATCAAGACAATTTTATAAGGTTTTTCATAAATTAATAAATCTTTATGTTTAACAAATAATCGCCAACCATAAATCTCCATGTTTTTATTATAAAAATCTTCAATGGTTTCTTGGGTGTCTTGCGATTTTTCTAATAATTGATACTCAAACCCGTCTTCTAACTCTTTTAAAGATATTAAATCTAAAGGCAAAGGAATATCGCTACACCTAGCCTCTGATTCTAAAATAGATTTTTTGATAGATTTTTTAGGTAAAACACTACATGAAAACAAAAAAAAAGCTCCTATTAAAACAATAGAAGCTTTAAATTTTAAACTAATCACCTAAGCAACTTTGCCTAAAGTAGCAGCTTTTTTTACAGATGAAATAATTTTTTCTTTAAAACGAGCAGCTTTACCTACACGACCACGTACATAATAAGCTTTTGCTCTACGAACTTTACCGCGTCTTACAAAAGAAATAGAATCTATTAATGGTGAATAGAAAGGAAAGATTCTTTCTACAGCAATATTATTTGCGCCAATTTTACGAATGGTAAAAGTAGAAGATATACCATTTTTTTTAATAGCAATAACATCGCCTTGAAATAATTGAATCCTGTCTTTATCACCTTCTTTAATACGAGTAGAAACAGCAATAGTATCTCCAGTATTAAATTCAGGAAAAGTTAATTCTTTATTAATCCCAAATTGATTAACTGTTTCTTTTGTTAATCCTTGTGCTTTCATATTTATTTTATCCAAATAGATTTGTTTATAATTAATAATATACCGTAAAAATATACTTATGCCAATCAGATTTTACGAGGATTTAGTCCAAGCCACCGATCAAAAATAATAGCCGCTGCCGAACGTACCGATAAATGATTAAAATCAGAAAAACCTTCTATTGGCAATAATATATAATCACATTGAGCTAAAATAGCTTCCGATAATCCTCCAGCAGTACCCAAAATAAATAAAACTGGTTTATTCATTCCCCAAATAAGACCTTGATCATTATAAGTTATATAATTAGATGATCCTTCTTGCTTAGCTGAAGTTGCAATAACTAATGGCTCAATGCCTTCTTTTTCATAAATTTTTTGAATAGCGTCATTTAAATAACTAACTATATCAACTTTTGCTAAAGCTTTATGCCTATGTGGATTATATTCAATACCATCTTCAGAGCGCCAAAAACTCAAAAGAGTATCAACCATTTTTTGTTGATCAAAAAGTGGCGTAGTTATAAAAAAACCTTCGAGACCATAAGTTGCTGAAGAACGAGCAATATCATGAATATCTATTGAAGTAACAGAACTTGATCCAAAACTACCATTAGGTAACTTAACATCATGATGAATCAAAGCTACATAATGATTTGGAATACTTTTTTTAACTAAATTAATTTGTTCAAGCTTTAGCTTAGAACCTCTTAACCAATTAAAATGATATTTTAAAGTTCTTTGAATAGCTTGATTTGTGCGCCATTTTTCAATAAGTGCATGATTTCCTGAACGTAAAACTTCAGGCACTGTTTCACCTTCAAAAACAACAGGCTGAGTATAATGAGGATAATCTACAAATGGTCCAGTAAAAGAATCATTTATAACAGATTCTTTATTGCCAACAATTCCTGGACATAATCTTAAAAAGCTTTCCAAAAAAGTTAATGCTGGCAAATCACCCCCCATTAAAACAAAATCTCCAACACTAATTATTTCATCAGCATAATGTTCTTCTACCCTGGCATCAACTCCTTCATATCTAGAAGCAATCAATGTCAAATTACCTTTTTCTAAAATACGAGGTGCTAATTCAATCAAAAAGTCTTGTGATAATTTTTTACCATGGGGAGAAAAAAATATCTTAAAAGAAGGCCCAATTTTATTTTCTTGTTCTATTATTAATTCAGAAACAACATTAGGCCTAATTAACATTCCAGATCCAGGACCAAAAGGTGGAGCATCGATTCTTTTTTTTGGATCCACAGCATCACAAAAATTACGAATATTTATTTTTAAATCACCCCTATCAACAGCTTTACCAACTATACTTGTAGTAAAAAAAACATTATAGAGTTCAGGAAAAAGCGTTAATATTGATAAATTCATGTTTAATTTTACTTAGCTTGCTTTAAATGCATACGTTGTAATTTTTTAACTGAATCTGTAACTTGCGCACCTACGGAAATCCAATGCTGAATTCTTTCAGGATGAAATTGAATTAATTTATGACTTATAGGGTCATATGTTCCAAGATTTTCTAAGCATGCACCATCACGTTTACGACGTGAATCAATAGCTACAATACGAAAAACTGGAGCATTTGTAGTTCCAAGTCGTGCCAATCTAATTTTAACTGCCATCTAACAACCTTAACGTTTTAATAAGTGTGAAAAATTTGATTTTTTTAAAAGTTTAGCAAATTGAGAAGTTTCTTCAAATCGCTTTAATAAATTTTCGATATCTTCTATGTTCATTCCAGAACCCAAAGCAATTCTTTTTTTACGTGACTGATCAATGATCGCTGGTACTTTTTTTTCTTTTTTAGTCATTGATTGAATAATTACTCTGAATTTTTTTGTTTCCAGTTCACCTTTTTCCATCATTTCTGGACTAATCTTTAAATTACCCATTCCTGGCATATAACTCATAATTGAGCTTAAAGAGCCCATTTTTTTAACCATATCAAGCTGTTTTGCAAAATCATCTAAAGTAAATTTGCCATTCATTAAAGCTTCTATAGAATCCATCTGATCTTGAGGCTTAATAACTTGATCAGCTTTTTCTAATAATGTTTGTAAATCACCAAGACCAATGACTCTTTGAGCAATTCGTTCTGGGAAAAATTGCTGCAAGTCTTCTATTTTTTCACCTATACCAATCATAACGATCGGCTTTTTAAGAAGAAAACGAAAAGCAACAGCGGCACCACAACGTGATTCGCTATCAGCTTTAGTGATAATTGCTCCATCAAAACCTATACGATTATTAAATATTTTAGCTATCTCAATAGCTTGCTGACCAGTCATAGCATCTAATATTAAATATTTATAATTAGGTTTAACTATTTTAGAAAGCTCTTCTAACTGAGTCATAAGTGATTCATCTGCTATTAATCTTCCAGCTGTATCAATTATAAGGTGCTCATAATTACCTTTTTTCATATAATTAATAATATCAGCTGCTGCTATTAAAACATTATCTGAGCTAGACTTATAATAATCAACATTAATTTGTTGAGCTAATATTTGAAGTTGCTCTAAGGCTGCTGGCCTACAAAAATCGACGGAAGCTAATAAGATTTTTCTTGTCTTGCCACGTTTTTCAGCTTGTTTTTGAATATAATAAGCAATTTTTGCAATAGTAGTTGTTTTTCCTGAACCCTGAACACCCATAACCATGATCACTGAGGGAATCTTAAAAGAAAGCTCGCATGATGCTTTACCACCTAATAAATCAACTAGTTTTTCATAAACTAATTTAATATATAATTCACTAGGCGTAACTTTATTTAATTTTTTACCAAGTAGCTGCTGATTAATACCATTAAAAAGTTCTTCAATGGCAACAACTGGAACATCTGCTTCTAATAATGCCTTTTTAAGATCATTTTGAGCCTGCTCTAACAATTCTGGTGTTAAATTTTTACGTTTTAATATACCATCAAAAACAGAAGAAATACGTTCTTTAATAAAATTAAACATTTTTTTATAATAATTTTTTATACTTTAATAATTAATATAACATATTTTAAAAAACAAAAAACAACTACTTTATATCTTATTTATATTTTAATAAGTTTTTTTTAATAAATTATCATGATATTATCTATATATAATTAAATGATAAAGATTTTTAAAAAATGAAAAACATAATTACAACCTCTTCTGGCCTTAGATACGAAACATTAAAAGAAGGAAAAAAAGATCGAGCAAAAAGAGGTAGCTTAGTTTCTGTTCATTATACAGGCTGGCTAAATAAAGATGATACTAAAGACAAAGAGTTTGATAGCAGCCATAAAAGAAATGAACCATTTACATTTCCATTAGGTGCTGGATATGTTATAAAAGGCTGGGATGAAGGTGTAGAAGGAATGGAAATAGGTGAAATAAGAAGATTATTTATTCCATCAAATTTAGGTTATGGCAACCAAGAAGTTGGTAACTTAATACCTGCAAATTCAGATTTAATTTTTGATGTTGAACTTATATCGGTAGATTAATTATGACAAAAAAAGCTGAAAATCCAATATTATTACCTAAAGTTTTATTAATATGTGTAGATGCACCTTATAATAAAATTCCTAATATAGATGCTTACAATAAAGAATTTGAAAAATTAGCTAAAACTAATAATATAGTTGCTCATAAAACTATTTTAGTAAAATTAAGAGAAATAGATCCAGGAACTTTTTTTACTAAAGGAAAATTACAAGAACTTCAAGAGCTTTGTGAAAAAGAAAACTATGAAGAAATAGTGATTTCAGAACAACTTACCTCAAAACAAGAGGCATCATTAAAAGGTTTATTAAAAGCTAGAGTTTTTGATAGAACCCACTTAATATTAGAAATATTTGAAAAAGCTGCTCTAAGTGCTGAAGGCAAGATGCAAGTAGAAATTGCAATGCTTAAGCATCAAAAGTCTAGAGTTTCTGGCAAAGGTATACATATGAGCCAGCAAACAGGTGGTGGCTTTTATAATAAAGGCGCTGGTGAAACAGCTAAAGAAAAAGAACTGCGAGACTACGAAGATCAAATTTTAAAAATAAAAAAACACCTTGAAAGATTACATAAAGTTCGTAGTACACAAAGAAAACAAAGACTTCAAAGCGCTTTGCCATTAATTTGCTTAGTTGGTTATACTAATGCTGGAAAATCAACTATTTTAAATACTTTAACAAAAAGTAATGTTTTAGCTGCTGATAAATTATTTTTAACTTTAGATACAACAACTAGAGAGTTATTTATAGATAGTAAAAAAGTAGCATTAATTTCTGATACAGTTGGTTTTATTCAACTTTTACCACCAAAATTAATAGAAGCATTTAAATCAACCCTAGAAGAGCTAGAATTTGCCGACTTATTATTACATGTTGTAGATAGTGAAGATAAGAACTGGGAAGCTCATATAAAAGTGGTAAATGATATTTTAAATGATCTTAAAATTAAAAAAAATATGCTTTATGTCTTCAATAAAATAGACAAAGCTGATACAGAATCAATGGCAATAAGAATTAATAATTACAAGCCTAATGTTTTAATTTCAGCTAAAACAAAAGAAGAAATAGAGCCTTTAATAGAATACTTGAGAACCTGGAAGAAACAATTAGAAAATGTTTAGCAACCTAAATGAGCCGCAACTTAATGCTGTTTTAAATAATAAAGGACCACTTTTAGTTATAGCTGGAGCGGGCTCAGGCAAAACACGGGTAATAACAACAAGAATAGCTCATTTAAGCCTAAATGTTCCTACAGAATCTATAGTGGCACTTACTTTTACAAATAAAGCAGCTCAAGAAATGCGTAAAAGAGTTGAAGCATTTGGTATTAACGAATCACGTTCTTTTATTGGAACTTTCCATGGCTACTCTCTTGCTTTGCTAAAACAATATGGAAGCATAATTAAGCTTAAAGAAATTAATCTAATAGATAGCGATGATCAACTTAGCTTAGTAAATAAAATTATTAAAAACAGAGAATCTGCTATAAAATTAAATGCTAAAAATATTTTATACCAAATTTCTCAAGCTAAAAATGATTTAGCTATGGGACTAGAAATAAATAAAGTTTTCAATAATGATCTTACTTTGGAAAATATTTTTAGAACTTATGAGCAAGAAAAAGATGCTAATAGAACTTTAGACTTTGATGACTTAATAGTAAAAGCTGTAATGTTATTTAAAAATACAGAATTTAGAAATTTATATCAATCTAAAATAAAACATCTTTTAGTAGATGAGTATCAAGATACTAGCGGTTTACAACATAAGTTAATTAAATTAATATCTCTTGAAAATGATACTAAAAAATTAGCAATAGATTCTTTATGTGCAGTTGGTGATGATGATCAATCTATATATTCTTGGCGCGGTGCAACTGTAAGTAATATGTTAGAGTTTTCTCAAGATTTTGATGATACGCAAACAATCAGAATAGAACAAAATTATCGCTCAACACAACAAATATTAACTATTGCAAATAATTTAATAAGTCATAACAAATTAAGAAATGAAAAAAATCTCTGGTCATCTAAGATTGCAAAGAAACCAATAATTAGATTTAATTGCATGACGAGTCATCAAGAGGCATCTATTAATGCTTTAGTGGTTAATGATATTAAACAAAGAGAGCCTAATTATTCGATAGCAATTTTATATAGAACACATTTTCAATCTAGAATAATCGAAGAAACATTATTAAGATCAAATATTACTTATAAGATAATTGGTGGACTACAATTTTATGAACGAAAAGAGATAAAAGATTTATTAGCTTATCTAAAAATAATTGTAAACCCGTATGACAAAATATCTTTATTTAGAATTCTTAATTGTCCGCCAAGAAAAATAGGCGCCCAATTTGAAGCAATCATTCAAGAGCAATGGTCACTAGAACCTTTTTATTCTTTGCAACAGATTAGTAATCTGATCATGAATCTTGATATAATTACAGGACAAAGAAAATTATCTTTTATTAAATTTATTGAAATAATAAGTGAATTTAAAGCAACTGATAACGCTTCTAAAGTTTTATATAACTTAATTGAAAAGGTTGATTATATAAAATATTTAAAA
>CAXNIA010000025.1:0-6992 GCA_964202375.1 Candidatus Babeliales bacterium
TATTAAATACTTGCCCTACGATTGTTGCACAATCTCCCGGGACACGGGCCCCTGGCGGGGCCAATACGCCTTTTTTTAGATAAGAATTATTTATTTTATACTGTTACCCTACGCTTGTTGCACAAGCTCCTAGTAGACTGGCTCCTGGCTGGGTCTACGCTTCTTTTCAAACAAAAATATATAAAGTGTTCTGATGTGTAGAATCATCTGAGGGCTTAATGGCAGCATCTGCTGCCAGATGGGCCCGAAGTTGATTTGGCTTAGGGTCCAGGTATCCCCCTGGTGCGGGGGATTTGCAAAGGGGCGCGGCGCATAGCACCCCCTTTGCATAAAAAGCATAAAGTAATCTAAATAAATATAAATTAGTAAAAATATTAGATTATTTATTTTATACTTGCCCTACGCTTTACTACGTAAGCTCCGGGGACGCGAGCCCCGGGCGGGGCCAATACGCCTTTTTTTAGATAAGAATTATTTATTTTATACTTTGCCCTACGATTACTATGTAATCTAAGTAATTACATTTACTTTAAAAAAATAAAATGTTATAAGATAGAAGCTCTCATAATATTTTTAAAGTCAACTTCTGATAATTAAATAAAATGCAAAATATTAATTATTATTTAATTAAGTTTGAGGCTTATTTACTTACTAAAAAAAGGCTAGCTAATAATACCTTATCATCTTATATGAGTGATTTAAGAAATTACGCTGATTTTTTAAAAGTAAAACATGAACTAGAAATTCAAAATGCCGACCTAAAAGAGCTTAAAGCCTATCTCAAATATCTTAAAAATTTAGAACTATTGCCAAGAAGTATGTCTAGGAAAATATCTTCTTTAAAAGTTTTTTATAATTTTTTAGAAACCGAAGGTTTAGTAAATTTAGGTTCAGCGTTAGTTTTTCCAGTCATAGAAAAACGTTTACCAAATTATCTTTCAAATACAGAAGTGGAAAGCTTGCTTGCTAAAGCTCAAGAAGATGAAACTAATTCAGGGAAACAATTTTATGTGGCTTTAATGCTGCTCTATGCTACCGGACTTAGAGTAAGCGAGCTAGTAGGTTTAAAAGTTTGCGATATTCAGTTTGATACCGGTTTAATAACTACTATAGGTAAAGGCGGAAAAGGCAGAATAGTTCCCGTACCAATTATAGTTTTAGAAGTTATTAAAAAATACTTAGAAATAACTTTTAAAGACCTAACAGGTAAACCAGCTACGGGTAATACACCTGTTTTTGCTTTAAGACGTCAAGGTCATTTAAAAAGTCATTCTAGACAATGGGTTTGGGGACAGCTTAAAATTTTAGCCTTAAAAGTTGGTCTTGTTAAAAATTTATCGCCACACGTCTTACGTCATTCTTTAGCTACTCACCTTTTAAAAAATGGTGCCGATCTAAGAACTTTGCAGATGCTTTTAGGTCATGAAAACGTTAAGACTGTTGAGATATATACTCATTTAGAAACTTCACATCTTAGAAAAATTTATAATAAAAAACACCCAAGAGCTACATAAACCTACGGCTATTGAGCAAATTTGCAAAAATAGCAAGTCAGATGGCATTAAAGATCTTAAATAAACCAGAATCAATTTTTTTGTTTGCTTATAAATTATTATTAGCTACTAACTAAACGTTTAACTGAACTCATCCTGATTTTTAATGTTTTGAGTAAGTAGTTTTAATAAAAAAATATAAAAACCATAATAGAAACATAAATTTAAATATATTTTATTTGCTCTGTAAACATAGGTAACTAAAAATTATTATTTTATACTAGACTTCTGACAAAACCCTACGACTGCATTATATGCAATCTCCGGGGACACTGGGCCCGACGGGGCCTATAAGTTTTTTTTAAAAAAATAATACCAACATATATCTAATTATTATAGGAAAAATCGTATTATTCATACGCTTACTGCGTAATCTCCAGAAACAGGAGCCGCCAATGGCGTTAACTTGCTGAGTAGTTACGATAATTTTAAACCATTTGTTAAAATATTTTTTTTAAAATTTAAATCTAAAGAATTAAGATCTAGTATGTCTATACTATATGGAATATGTGAAGCATTAAGTATATCACTAACTTCACTAATTAAAGTTCTTTTTTGCTCTACTCCAGCATCAATGGCAATATCTATATCAGAAGTTTCTCTAAAACTACCATTTGCCCTTGAACCAAAAAGATAAATATTTGCATCTGGAAAGCAAGATTTAATAAGCTTAACTATTTTTTTTAAAATATCTTCTTCTATACCAGTTTTAACCATTACAAGCCTATTATTTATAATTTTTTTAATAATGTAATTATTGTTTCATAATATTTAGGCAAGTCGGCAGATATTTTTTCTGCCAATTCAACATTATAAGCATGTGATGTCATGTTTCTATCATCAATCATTTCAATAATTATTTTATAGTCATCTATTGTAATAACTTTAATTTCTAATAAGTTTTTAAAAACTACTTTAGGGCTAGAAATAACATCGATACCATATTTAACTAAAAGCAAATGATGACAATATTTCCAAAATGTATCTAATGAGTATTCAAATCTTTGGATTACTGAATCTCTTACTTCAGTATAATAATAATCTTCATGTGTGATATTTTTTATTTTTATTAAAGCTACATTAAAAGTATCTAAAGCTTTTTCTAACATATGAAAACGTTCTAAAATTCTACTCATAATCTTCTTACTAAAATTCTTAATGTCTGATAATGGATATTATGTTAAATCTTGCTTATCCGCTTTGAATGCTGGAAAAGTCGTTTATTATTAGATAATCTGATTAAACTAAATCTGTTATTAAAAGTCAAACAAATTTTATAAAATTTTAATAAACCTTTTAAATAGGCTAAATTTAGTAACTATTTTTATGAATTATTGATAACTACTTAAGCTATTACTTGAATCTAAGAATAATATATTAAATTATAAGAGATTGCCCTACGCTTACTACGTAAGCTCCGGGGACACGGGCCCCTGGCGGGGCCTAAGCGCCTTTTTCTAGATAAGAATTACTGCTAAATACTTGCCCTACGTTTACTGCGTCAGCTCCGATGACAGGGGCACCTGGCTGGGCCTAAGCGCTCTTTTCTAGATAAGAATTATTTTACTTACGATTTACTGCTTTTTAAAAAAAGCGAATAGTCGCCTAAAATATATTTTAACTTATATCTCTATTATTGTTTTTATATTTTTTTATTAAAAATCTTTCTTCAAAACATTAAAAATTAGGTTGCGTTCAGTTAAACGTTTAGCTAGTAGCTAATAATAATTTATAAGCAAACAAAAAAATTGATTATAAATTATTTTTGTTTGCTTTTTTGTTTTTTATGCTTATTACCTCTAATTAAGCTTAATTTTATTATTTAATTTCTCTCATTGCTGCTTCTCTTGCTGCTGTTTCCCTTTGAAATGCTTCAAGAGCCTCTTTTGCTGCATTTGCTTTAGATTCTGCAGCTGCTGCTTTAGTTCTTGCAGCTGTTTCTGCTGCTAGTTTATACTCTAATGCTGTTTTTTTTTCTTCTGCTCCTGCATCTTCTGCAGCTGTTTTATGATCTTGTTCACTAGTATTTTGTGCTTTTTTAAGCTCTAAAATAGCAATTTCTTTTTGTATTACAGCTAATTCTAATTCTGCATTTAGTGTTTCTAATCTTATAGGATTAAAATTTGAATTAATGTTTAAGTATTCATCAATTGTTATAGTTTTTTTACTATCAAAGCTACCTAATAATAATCTAGCTATTTCCTGAGCTAAATTTATCCTATATTTATTATCAGTACTTTTACTAGTTAGCCATTGTTTTACTCTTGACCAAAAATCTTTTTTATAAATCTTTAACCCAGGAACCTCAGTCTCTAAAACATTTTTAACAAATATACTAGCAAAGTTACCTAAATATTGTTTTTGTTCAGGTGTTAAAAACTTAGAAACTGAATACTTTTCTGCTGCAGCTTCAATTTCTATTTTAGCTGCTGCCTCTTTAGCTTTAGCTTTAGCTGCTGTTTCTTTAGCTGCTGCCTCTTTAGCTGCTGCCTCTTTAGCTTTATCTTCTATTACTTTAGCTTCTATTGCTTTAGCTTTAGCTGCTGTTTCTTTAGCTGCTGCCTCTTTAGCGTCTTCTTCTTTAGTTGCTGCTTTTAATATAATTGAAAATTCTTTTTCAAACTTACTTAAAAATGTTTCTCCGTTTGGTAGCGTTTTAACAAAAGCATTAATTTTTTGATTAGTAAGTTTATTTTTTAAATCTTCAGCTTGAAGTATAAGATTACCTAATTGATCTTTACCTAATGTTTTTAAAAAAGCGTCAAAAGCTTTAGAGATATTTTTTTGAGCATTTTTCCAATTAATTAACTCATCAAAATAATTAACTACTACTTTTAATTCTGTTTCAAGCTTTATTCTTTGTGCTGTTGCTATTTTAGCTACTTCATCTGCTTTTTTAGCTACTTCATCTGCTTTAATAGCAGCTATTTTTTGAGCTGCCGTTTGTTTTCCCCCAGCTTGAGCTGCTAGCAACCTATTACCTAATGCAAAAGTTAAGCATATTATTAATTTATTTTTCATATTTACACCTATTATATTTAAAAACTTTACGTTAAGATTATTTTACTATGTTTAAATTTCAAAATGCAATAAAAAGCTATAAATTGTAAAAAAACACTCTAGCAAAAGCGATATTTTTTTTATTTAATAAATTTAGGTTAGCAATTAAACTACTAAGCTATATACTTGCTAAATAAATGTAGGTAACTATAGAAATTTTAAATATTAAAAATTTTAAATATTTATGTTTTTATTTTGCCATCAGCCTGACTATGTAAGCTCTAGGAAATGGGTAAGCTCCGGGGACAGGTGTTCCGGAGGTGATTATTCGCTTTTTTAATTTTATGCAGACTAGATTAATTATCACTAGATTAATTATCACTAGAAGACATTTAAGCTAGATCAGCAGCAGGTAGATCAGAAATATCATGAATAGCTTTGTCAAAAAAAAGAGATGCAAAAACAGTTGGCATGTCATCTGCTTGTTCAATTAAATTTTGATCCTGATTGTTTAAACATTTTCCATAATAAAGATTGTTTTTAAAAATTAAAGGAGAAAAAACATGATTAACGCTTGTTTTAAATGTTTTTTGTTTAATATCTTTTTTATTAAGATCAAATTCAAAAATATTCATAGTATCTGCACCGGCTAGATCTGTAAAATAAATCTTGTCAGAATAATGTTGTGGTAAATAAAAACAATCTTTATCTTGAAACTTATTGTTTTTTAAATTAAAAATATCTTTAATATAAAAATCAAACATTTTTTCTTCAGACCATTTTAAGTTTTCTTTTTTTATTTGATTATAAGAAAATTTAATTTTGTTATCAGGCATAAATTCTTCAACTTTTAAAAAATAAACCTCATCATTTGAAACTAGTTTAATATTAAGAATCTGTTTATCTGTAAAATCAATTATTTGTTGGCGTTCATTTTCTTCTTTAAAGAAGATATCAATATTTTGATCTTCTTCTGCAAAAGGGTTTAAAAAAAATGTTTTAACTATAGTATAAAAATTTCCATATTTATTGATGTAAAAAAGATTATCGGCTATTTTTTGAGGTTTTAAGCATTCACCTAAATTATTTTCTTCAATAACTCTAAGGTTATAATTATTAATATCGCTAATCATGATAACATTTCTATTAAAGCGTCTGGCGCTAAAAAAACAAATATTATCGTTAAGCCATTCTAGATTATCAAAATCATATAATTTATTATCAAAGACAATAGATTTTGAAGAACGTTTTTGAAAATATTTTATTCTTAATTTATTATTATTAATAAAAGAAAAACCTAAATTGCTTGGTAACATTTTAAAAACAGAATTTACAAATGCTGAAAAAATAATTTTTTTAGCATTTGTACCATCAATTTGGATTGACCATAATTCTTTATTTAAATTATCTTTTTCATAACAAATCAAAATATTATTATCTTTTTCTGTAAATGCTATTGGATAAATTAAATTATTATTGATAGTTTTTAAGCAATATAATAATAAGATTATTAATTTTAACATTAATGTTCTCCGGCAGGCTTTTAGTGAAATAATAATATTTAATTTTGAGGTAAAGTCAAAGTATTTAAATTATAATTCTAGTTAAAGAAAATCAGCCATATTCTTAAATAAGAATATGGCTGAAAAAGGAGAGTAGTAATGAAGCCTTATTAAAATAGTATTATTATATAGCTAATACTATTATTAATAATAAATCTTTTTTTACTGTTAGTCAAATAATATTTATCACGTTTTACCAGGTGCTCGCTTATCTGGAGCTTATGCAGTAAAGCTTAAGCAAACATCAAAAAGTATAATTCTTATCTAAAAAAGGGCGCTTAGGCCCCGCCATTGTGTTTAGCCCCCGTGTCCCCGGAGCTGACGCAGTAAAGCGTAGAGCAAGTATAAAATAAATAATCTAATATTTTTACTAATTTGTATTTACTTAGGTTACTTAATGCTTTTTATGCAAAGGGGGTGCTATGCGCCGCGAAACATTGCTAAACCCCCGCACCAGGAGTATGCCTGGGGACCCTAAGCCAAATCAACTTCGGGCCCATCTGGCAGCAGATGCTGCCATTAAGCCCTCAGATGATTCTACACATCAGAACACTTTATATATTTTTGTTTAAAAAAAAGCGTGGGACAAGCCAAGAGCCCGCGTACTAGGAGCTTACGCAGTAAGCGTAGGGCAAACTTATAACACACACAAAAATAATTAACCAATAGCTAAGTAGTTACAAAATAGTAATTATAAAATATAAAAAATTTAATATTCTAACTATTTAATAATAAAATATAATTTATAAAAAGCTTTTGCTGTCTGTGTTTTTTAATAAAAATATTAATTTATTATCTTTTATCGTATTGCATTATTTATAATTGCAATAAATACAAACAACATAAAGAAAAATAATGTTTAATAAAAATATATATA
>CAXNIA010000026.1:0-6963 GCA_964202375.1 Candidatus Babeliales bacterium
GGCGGGGACTATTCGCTTTTTGTTAAGAAGTAGCAAATTAAATTTGTAGCTTATGCAGTAAAGCGTAGGCAAGCATCAAAAAGTATAATTATTATTTAAAAAAGGGCGTATAGGCACCGCCAGGGGCCCACGTCCCCGGAGCTTACAAAGTAAGCACAGGGCAAGCTTGTAATATCTAAAACTTTAATATTTTATTATAATTAAGTAATAGCTGAGTAGTTACATTTATAATTATATGTTTTGCCCTCCGCCTTACTATGTAAGCTCCCGGGACACTGTCCCAGCGGGGACTATTCGCTTTTTTAGAGATAGAATTTATTGTATATTTTAGTCCCAGTTGTTTTTGCCTACGTTTATTGAGTAAAAACTTTTTTAAAAAAACTTTAATTTATAATCGACAATTTACTTTAAAAAGATTAAATTTAAAGTAAAAAATAATGTTAAAAATAATATTGATTGGAAAAATTACATGTTAGTGCTTATCTTTTTTAGTATCTTCATACTATATAGTAGTGACTTAACTATAACTAAGGCAAAATTTGGAAAACATCTTAGTGGCTTAACATTTGATACTAAGGCTAAAATTACACATCCTCATTTAACTTTAGCTCATAGCTTGGTAAAGCCTTCATCTCTAAGTCATGCCGCTACTTCTTCTAAGTCTGCCGCTTGGGGTCAACTAGAACAAAAAGATTTTGATACTGCAAAATCCCTTTATGCACAACTTTATTTAAAAGCTCGTTGGATTTTAGCTAGCAAAAAACCAGGAATTGATGAATTGGCTAGAGGCAAAGAGTTGTTAGATGAAGCATGTAGGCAAAATATTGCTGATGCACTACATTTTAAAGCTATGGCTATTAAAAATGATATTATCTATAATTCAGATTCTGATGGCTTAAGAGATTTTGATACAGCTTTAGCATGCTTAAAAGCAGCTTTAGAACAAAGCTCATCAGCAGATCAAAAATCTGAACTTACAGCAGAAATAAAAGAGCTTGAAGAATATCTTAGAGAACAAGAGTTAAAAGAATTAGCAAAAAAAGAAAGTTTAAAAGCTCAAAGTCCTAAAACTCAAAGCCCTAAACAAATATTAAAAGCTTTAGAAAAGACTCCTGAAAATCGTATTAAAGAGTTTAGAAAAAAAACTAATCTTACATCTAAAGATTTAGTTGAGCTTTCTGGGTTATTAGTGTGTGAAGGTAAAAACAAAGAAGCTTTTGATTTTTTAATTAAATCAGATTCTAGTGATCCTAGAGTTATTAGTAAAACTTTTGATTTAATTGAATACGGTTCAGAAAAACAAAAGCTATTATGTATAGCAAAAGTAACATCTTTGACAAAAGATCCATCTATTGATGATTCATCAAAAGATAGTATTAAAGAAAAATTACTTGAAATATCAAAAGATGAAGCTTCACCAAATATAATTGGAGCTGTTTTAAAAAGTGTACTAGAAACAAATGGCTTGATAAATGCTCATCTTGTTTTGCATCAGTTATTAACCAAAATTAAAAATGAAGATCAATTATTAGCAATTTTACAACGTAATCAAATAATTATTGGCAAAGAGTTTAACTGTGAGCTAGCTGATTACAGCCAGAATAGTTCTAATCTTAATGGATTTAAGGCTACACTTGATTTTTATTTAAGCAAAAAAGATGATGAAAGAGTTGATGAAGCTGTAAGTATGCTAAAAAAATCTGCAGATGAAGGATCAGTTTGTTCTTGCATGGCTTATGGTAAAATCTGTGAAGATAAAAAAGATTTACCTACCGCTCTGGCTTACTATGAAAAAGCTACTTCAGGTATACCAGAACTTAGTTTTGCTTGTTTTAGTTTATTGGTTGATCGAAAAAGTAGTTTGCATGATATGAAAAAAGCATGTATTCATTTAAGAAGATGTTTAGATATAGGAGATATTCCAGATGCTAAAAGAGTTGCAGTAGATTTATATTTTAATCATAACAATATTGATATACAAGAGATAGTTAGCTTAGATGAAGCTTTAGGTTACGCGCAAGAACTAACAACCAATAAAGATGATGTAATTGCTGGAAGGGCTTGGTTTAGTTTAGGATATCATTGGCTTAAAGAAATAAGAAAAAAATATGATCAGGATCAAGATTATAAATTATTTGAAACAAGAATGGTAAATTATTTTCAAAATGGTGCAGAAAAAAACAATGAAGACTGCTTTATGGCTTTAGCTGGTCATCATCAAAGCATTAAAAATTTTGGCGTTTCACAAAAAATTTTAAAAGAAAATATTTTAAAATTTAAAGGAAAAAGGGTTATTTTAGCAGCCGAAACAGTTTGGTTTGAAAATTTAATTAGTTTAAATAGATGTGATGAAGCTCAAGCTTATCTGGAAACATCTTCAGAAAGAAAAAATCCTATTTTAATTTTAGAGTTAGTTTCTCGAAAAATTAATTTATTACCTATTGAAGAAATTATTAAAAAAGCTAAAGAAGCCCACGAACTTAATAATGGCTACAGTATACCAAGATTTAATATTTATAATGATAGATTTACGGAAAAGTTAGCTAATAAAATTTTAGAAATAGCTTTGCCAGAAATAGTTGCTAAAAAAGAAATTAGTTCAGCTACTTTTAATTTTATGATTAATGCTATAGAATTTGGTTGTGAGACTGAATTTATTGAAAAGCTGATAGGTATTTTACGCCAAATAAATGATCCAAGATGGCGAGAATTAACTTTAAAATTAGCAGCAAGAGATCCTAAAGAAAAAGGTGGTTTTTAGTGTTTAATGATTTAAAAATAAAATTTAATAATTATATTAAAGAAAATTTTACTCTAGTAAGTTACCATCTTTTATTAAACACTGATTCTAATAAAAAAGATTTTGGTGACCTAAATAGCAATATTGCTATGCAATTAGCTAAAGTTTTGAAAAAAAATCCAAATTCTGTAGCCCAAGAGATTGTGCTTAATTTTAAACATGAAGCTCTTGAAAAAATAGAAATAGCTGGTCCTGGTTTTTTAAATTTTTTCTTAAAAGAAATTAGTTTTAAAGATTTAGCTATTACTGTTTTAAAAGAACAAGAATCAGCTTTTAAGACTGCGCATAAATCACAAAAAATATCTTTAGAGTTTGTGAGTGCTAACCCAACAGGACCATTACATATTGGTCATGGCAGAGGTGCAATTATTGGTGATGTCTTAGCTAATATATGGATTTTCTTAGGCCATCAGGTAACTAAAGAATATTATATTAATGATGCTGGCGCACAAATAGGCAAATTAGGTAGATCTTTAAAAGTTAGAATTGAACAACAGCAAGGGCTAGATTCAGTTTTACAAGAAGATGCTTATCATGGAGAATATTTAATAGATTTAGCTATAGAGTATTTAGAAAAATATAATAGATCTCTTTCAAAACCTATAAATAATTCTTTAAAAGAACGTATAGGCCCCGTCGGGCCAGTGTCCCTGGAAATTGCATATAATGCAATTGTAGGGCTTTACGAGAAGTCTAATAGTTTAGATGATAACTTAATAACTAATTTTGCTAAAGAAAAACTTTTAGAGTTAATTTGTCAGACCTTATCAGAATATGGGATTGATTTTGATGTTTGGTTCTCTGAACAAAGTTTGCATAGTTCTGGTGTTATTCAAAAATCTATTCAAAAGCTTACTAATAAAAATCATACTTTTGAGCATGAAGGTTCGCTTTGGTTTAGATCAACAACTTTTGGTGACGATAAAGATAGAGTTATTGTAAAGCAAAATGGTGAGCTCACTTATGTTGCTGCTGATATAGCATATATGCAAAATAAAATAGATCGTGGTGCCGATAGATTAGTAATGATTTTAGGCCATGATCATCATAGCTACGTGACTAGGCTTAAAGCTTTACAGCAGGCTATGGGCTTAGAAGAATATCAGTTTGATATAATATTGTACCAGCTTGTCAAGATTCAAAAGGGTGGCGAACGAGTCAGGATGTCAAAACGTTCTGGTAATTCAATTATGTTGCAAGATGTTATAGCAACTATCGGTAAAGATGCCGCTAGGTTTTTTTATCTTAATAGAAAAGCTGATGCTGATTTAGATTTAGATTTAGATTTAGCTTTGCAAAAAAGTGAAACCAATCCTGTTTTTTATGTTCAATATGCCTGCGTTAGAATTAAAAGTGTCTTAGAGCGAGCTGAACAATTTTCTTTTTTCTTAGATATTAATCAAGTTGATATCGCTAACTTAGATGTTAGTATAATTAATGAAAAAGAATTAATTAAAAAAATGTATCAATTGCAAGAACTCTTAGAGCAAATAGTAGAAAATTTTCAAACTCATTTATTAGCTTATTATACCATTGAGCTTGCTCATTGCTTGCATAGCTATTATTCTAAAAATAGAATTATAAATCCGGCTGATATAATTGGTACTAGAATGCGTATTGGTGTTTTAAAAACATGTAAAATTGCCTTTGAAACAGCTTTTAAGCTACTTGGTATTTCTTGCCCTGATAAAATGTAATAAATATCAGATACGTGTTGTCAAAATGCAAACCAAATGGCAAACTTAGTAAAAGTTAGTAAAAATTAATTTTAAGGGAACTAAATGAGTAAGGTAGATATTAAATTAATTCAAGAATTGAGAGAAAAAACTGGTCTTGGCATGATGGACTGCAAAAAAGCTTTAGAAGAAAACAGCGGCAATATTGAAAAATCAATTGAAGCTTTACGCAAAAAAGGTGCCGCAGTAGCTGCTAAACGTTCAGATAAAGTTACATCACAAGGTACAATTTGTTCTTATGTTCATCCTGGAGATCAAATTGGTGTTTTAGTAGAAATTAATTGTGAAACTGATTTTGTTGCTCGTACAGATTCTGTTAAACAATTTGCTAAAGATGTTGCAATGCATATTGCTGCTTTTAAACCATTGGCTATTAGTTCAGAAGAAGTTGATCAAGCTTTAGTTATTAAAGAACGTGAAATCCTTTCCGCACAATTGCTGCAAAGTGGTAAACCAGCAAATATTATTGAACAAATATTAGAAGGCAGAATAAATAAATTTTATGCTGAAATTTGTTTATTAAAGCAACCATTTATGAAAAATGATAAAATTACAGTTGAAGAAGAATTAAAACAATTAATAGCAAAAACAGGCGAAAATATTAAAATTCGTCGTTTTGCACGTTATCAAGTTGGCGAGTAAGAGTTTATTATGGCTATAACACCTGAAATTAATCCAAAAGATCTTTATAAAAAAGCTACTGAAGCAATGTTTGTTTGTATAGAGCATTTTCAAAAAGAAATTTTAAAAATTAGAACTAGTAGAGCAAACAGCAGTATGATTGAAAATGTTATGGTTGAATCTTATGGTAATTCTATGCCATTGAAAGATTTAGCTTTAATTTCTGCTCCAGAGGCAAGACTTTTAATAGTTCAACCATGGGATAGCTCAACAGCTAATGCTATAGATAAAGCTATAGTACAGTCTGGGTTAGGTCTTAATCCTGTTGTAGATGGTAATATTATCAGAATACAATTACCACAAATGGCTGCTGATAAACGTGAACAACTTGTTAAGCTTTTACATAAAACTTTAGAAGAATGTAGAGTAGCTATTAGAAATGTACGTAAAGATATCCAAAATGAAATTCGTGATGCTGAACGTGCTAAAATAGTATCTGAAGATATTTCTAAAAGACTTCTTGATCAATTGCAAAAAGCTACTGATGATTCTATTAATAAAGTAGAAGATATCTCTAAGAAAAAAGAAGAAGATATCAAAGCTTAAGCTAAAATAATTTTATAGATTAATTAAGGGCCCATTTGGGCCCTTTTTACAAATAATTTATAAATTATTATAATTAAATATAAAAACATGAAAAAAATAATATTAATATTAATAATTTTTGCAAATAGTACCCAAAATACTTTTTCTAGCGAAAAATATCCTGAAACAAATTACTCAAAAGCTTTTCTTGCTTGTAGGCAACACGAGTTTACATCAGAGCAGTGGCGTAAAAATTTAAAACATTTAGGAATACATCATCAGGGTTATAACGGCTTAACTGCTTTACATGCTGCAGTTAGAGATAAAGATACATCTTTTCTAAAAGAACTTTTATCAACTGAAGGCGTAAGAGTTGACTCAAAATGTTTTTGTGGTGGTACACCCTTAGGTGTAGCTGTTGATCAAGGTGATACCGAGTGTGCTAAATTATTATTAGAAGCTGGTGCAAATCCTGATGCAAAAAATGAAGCCTGTTTTTCACCACTAAATATGGCTTTCTACAGATTAAACAAAATATCTAGAGATGAGCTTTTAAGCTTATTAATTACTAAAACATCTTTAAACAGACAAGATCTCCAGAAAATAGAAAAAAATGCTGATGAATGGAGAAGAAAACAATTACGTACGGCAGCTCGTTTTTAAATAAATAAATCTTAATTGTTTACTATCTTGCAAAAAAAATGCTATTTTAAAATAAAATAAGCAAGAAAACAATAATATGTTTATAATTAATAAAATTTGGTTTTTTATTTTCTGTGTTTTTTCTAAAATAGTAATTACTGGTCAATTTATAGGTAGTTATGCTACTCCATATAATTTTTTAGTACCAATCTACAGGCAAGAATTAAACTGTAAGTTAGGCTCTATTATACCAGAAAGTTTATTAACTGCTTTAGCAAATAAGTTAGAAATAGATATTCAAGATCTTACAGTAGAAGAACAAAGATGGCTTACTAATGAACAAATAAGTAATTTAGAAGAAGCTACTTTTTTAGTATCTATTAGAGGTGAGCCGATAGATGGCGCAGTTGAAAGTAAAATTTACAACATTTGTTTTCATGATCAAGTAAAAAGCTGGAATATTGGTAAGCCAGATTTTAATCCTTTAGAGTTTAGTATACCGGTTGATATGGGTTTATTTGAACCTAATGGTGTTCAACAAGATGTTTCAAATCCGATAGCTTTTAATAGCTTTAATCC
>CAXNIA010000027.1:0-6783 GCA_964202375.1 Candidatus Babeliales bacterium
ATGGTCTATCACATTTTCTAAAAACAATGTTTTACCAACTAAAGCTGACATTGGTTCATTGATAAGATTTAAAGAGCAAGCAGGAAAACAAGTTTTTTCAATAGCACATACCAATTTTTCTAGCTTAGGGTTAATTGTTTTGATAAGTAAAATAGATAGAATCTCGTTATCTTCTACTATCGCTCCGTAATCCCAACGTGTTTTAGCTGTAGTTAAACCTAGTTTATTAATTTTTTTTTCAATTAAATCAATATCTTCTTGGTGAGGTCTTTGTAAAGTTAAATCTGGCTGAATACCTTGAAGGCTATTTAAAATAGTTTTTTGAGTTGCTGAAAAAAGAGTAAATCCTAAAATTAAAACTATAATTGCTATAGTTAAAGCTGAAATGCTTACAAAACAAAGCAAAATTTCTTTACGTTTTTGAAAAATATCTTTTAAATAAGCCGAAACAAATTTTAAAATTATTTTTATGTAATTATGATTTATGTTAAGATTTAGTATCATTAATTAATTAGCAAGTTTTATGATTTTTATAATATCTTAATTATAACAAATATTTAATTAATGTTTTTAAGTATTATAAGTTTGCCATACGATTACTACATAATCTCCGGGTACAGGGGCCCGGCTGGGACTATTCGCTTTTTTTAAGAAGTAGCAAATTAAATTTGTAGCTTATGCAGTAAAGCGTAGGCAAGCATCAAAAAGTATAATTATTATTTAAAAAAGGGCGATTAGGCCCCGCCAGGGGCCCACGTCCCCTGAGCTTACAAAGTAAGCGCAGGGGACGTTTACAATACTTAATAACCAATAGCTGAATAGTTACCTTAACTTTATCAATCTCAATGTCATTTACTATTTTTTCCAAAATTTTATGTAGTATTTTAGGCTAAAAATTGAACTCTGTACAGTCTTGAGTACTGTCCTGGCAGAGAACAATTTAAGAAATAATCGCTTATATATTTTAGTCCAGTTGGCGACTTAACGTTATTTAGCAAATATGTTTTTTTGTTGTTAGTATTACATTATAGATTGATTAAAAAGTATAAAAAAGCGAATAGTCCCCGCCGGGACACTGTTCCCGGAGATTGTAAAACAATCGTAGGGCAAAATTACAATATACACAAAAATTAATATATTATTAATTAAATAATAGCTGGGTAACAAAAAATATGTTTAAAAATATGTCTAAAAATATTTCTAGATTTTTAAATATTTATTTTATAATAATTTTATTACCATCTTGTAGTCGAATTAATAATCTAATAGATAAACATTTTTTTGAAGGGTGCAGACCTTGCCCCTATTTTGCAAAAGCTCATGATTACATGAGGACTATTAAACTTTATGATCAACTTTCTACTGTTGGAATTTTTACCGCTTTATGGATTAGTAAAGATGTCATAAATGCTTATAAGAAAGCCTATAATCAACAACGTAATTTACCCCTGGATCAAGACTTAGATCAGGCTTTGATTCAAGATTCTTTTTTATTAAAAAATAAACAAAATAATTTAATCTATTTTTATGTGATAGGCTATCAGCCTGAAATAGAAGGTAACATTTTTAATGTTTGTAATGATAACGATAGTAGATGGCATATTAGTCTTAAGATAGATGAGCAAATATTTAAGCCTAAAAAAATTACTCCTGTTAAAGTAGATCGCATTATAGAAAAAATGCTAAAGCCATATCATAATAGGTTTAATGAACTTTATGAAGTTGAATTTGATTTAAATTATTTAATAGATTTAAATTTTGATGAGCATGTTATGCAAATGACTTTTAGTTGTCTTGAATCTTTTGGTACTATCAAGTGGGATATTTTTGAAGGCCGAGCAGTTAAATCAAACTGCCCGGCTTATAGAATTTGTCGTGATTGTTGTTTTGAAAAAATTATTATTTAGTTGTAACTACTCAGCTATTAATTAAATTATTTTATTTCTCTAGCTATAAGCTTATTTATCAAATACTCGGATGTCTTTTTTGCTACATCTACTTCTGCTATAGATTTACTTAGTGCCTTAATTCCAAAAATTTGTTTTTTACTTTTTTGATCAAAATCATCTAAAGTAATACTACTTTGGAATTTTAAGCCTTCACTAACTGGCCCTTCACAAAAATTTGTTTCCAAATTTGGAGCTTTTAACTCTAAGCATTTACAACAATAAATTAAAAAATTAAGAGGCTTTTCTTTCTTGTATCTTACAAATAAATCAAGTTTTTTTGGATCAAAATGATTAGTAGAAAGATATTGCATTAAAGCTACTACTCTCTTAGCAGATTGGGTTTTTGCAAGATCAACCGTATCAGCAGAAGCACCTTTTATTTCTGCAAAAAGCCAAGGAGCATTCAATTTAGTAGATATTGCTTTATTTCCTCTTTTTGACTTATAAAATGAAGAATATGTTGGCATATCTAAATTATGAGAGTGGCAAAATTCATTAAGATATGATATCGGATTCTTAGCATCTAAGACTGTATCAGTATCAGTAATTTGGCCTAAGTCTTGAGATAGAATAATTGATTTTTGCATTCTTTGATATGCAATATTTGCAACTTTTTCTCTTGCAAGGCTTTTTTTTGTAGCATAGCCTATAATATCAGCAAAAATGGGGTTACCAAAACTACAGACAAATCGAGATTCACAACTACTAGTCTCATCTTCTAAGTGATATATTGGCAACTCAGTATTTAATTTCTGCATAAGTGTATGTAGCCTTTCACAGGAATTAGATGTTATTCCTTCAACCCATGAAAGATTAAAAGATGATGCTTCTAATAATCTTTCGCAATCTAATAATCTCTTATAATCTAAATCTGTAGCAAAGCGCACAAGGGCATTCTTATAAACTTGTGGTAAATGATTTAATATGTATTGTCTTTCTTTAAGTAGTAAAGAAAGACGTAAAAGAGAACCTTTCGATTTTGATTTTGCTATATAATCTTTAGTAACTATTCCAGTCCCAGCTCCAACTCCTACATAACAATTACTTTCTTCATCAAAAAAATAATCAACATCTTGATTTAATTCTTTTGCTGCAATTTGAATGATTCTGGAATGTAAAATAGGACAAGGCTTATCTTTTATCATTGGAGTAAAAAATCTAAGAACAAAATCTTGTGTTGGATTAGGTCCGCCATCTAAATAAATAGCTGCAGTAACAGATTCTATAAGATCACATAAATGAGATATTTTTATTTCATGACTAATATGTTGAATATAATTATGCAGACCCAAATGTAAACATAGTGAAGCAATAGGCTCTTGGCTAACTAATGATACTTTTGCTTCATGTAACATGCCTTCATTTGCTTGGGGATAATGAAGAAATAACATTTCAACAACAATCGCATCTAAAATACTATCACCTAAAAACTCTAAGGTTTCATAATTTTTTTCAGGATTTTTTTCTCTTGTTGTCAATGCTTGAACTAATAAGCTTCTATCTTTAAATTTATAACCTAATATTCTTTCAATCTCATTAATTGCTGATTTATCTAAAGGACGTGGAGCAATATCATATTTCATTTGAAGTTGCTTACTTGAAGAAGGTACTAATGCAGGAACAATAACACTTGCTGAGCCTGATGAACCTAAAGCTATGAGAGCTCGAGAAGAACTGGTAGGTGGAGTTAATAGGGAGCAGTGATTCAAGAAAAATACATGCCATATTAAAGCTATCTTTTTAATCATTTTTTAAACCTTGTTTTGTTAGTTGAACTAATTAATTCTATCTGATTTTGCAACTGCCCGGCTTATAGAATTTGTCGTGATTGTTGTTTTGAAAAAATTATTATTTAGAATTCATAATAAATTACTTCTTAAGCAAAGGGCGTATAGGCCCCGCCAAGGGCCCACGTCCCCGGAGATTACGTAGTAATCGTAGGGTAATATATTATAATTAAGCAATAACTGAGTAGTTATGAATTCAATTTTTCTAGCAAATCTTCTAACTCTTGTTCACTAATAAAAAAATCTAATAACATTTTACAATCTATTGTATCATTTAATAATAAAAACTTAGTCGCATTAATTATTTTATCTTTATTCTTTTCAAGAACTTCTCTAACTTCTTTTTTGATATTTTCATATTCATTAAATGCTTTAAGTTGAATTTCTTCTTTTTTATCTTTTTGTAAAAATTTATCATCTATACCATTAGAAAATATTTTAGTTAGTATTTCTAGAGCTTTAGTTTGATCATGCTCACGATAATTTAAATCTGATTGCTCAAATATAACTTCTTGGGCAATTCTACCAGCTACTAAAAATTTAACTTCATCTATTAAAGTATTTTTAGATTCAATAATATTTTTTTCTAAATTAAAAATTTCACCAAGAGTAGCGATAGTTTTTAGATCTTTACAATTACTTGAAGGTTTAGTCCTAACGGGTAAAATAGTAACTCTTGATTTTAGAAATTTATTTAAATTATATTTAGAATCTATGAAGCTTTTACCTACCTGATAGCATGCAGCCATAGCCAATTCTTCTTGGCTGTATGTAGATTTTCCATATGGTTTGATGCCATGAACTAAATTATCTATAGCTTGTATAAAATTTTCATATTGAGGTGGGCAATTATTAGCTCTATGAATAGCATCATAAATACAACTTTTAACAGTCTCAAATGATTGATTTTCTAATCTACCACAGATATCTATTAAGCAATCTTCACTAATATTGATATGCTCTTTTTTAAAGGTTATCTCTAAAAATCTTTTACGTTCCTCAAGATTAGGATAATTAAATGGTATTTCTTCAGAAAATCTGCCATTTTGGCGTAAAGCAGAATCTAATTTATCTATTTTATTTGTAGCTCCAATTACTATAACAGGTTTTTTACTCTTTTTATCATTTAAGCTACTTAAATGAACTAACATTTCCATTAATTTATCTTTATTATTTCCATCACGTGTTAAATCACAAAGATCTATTTCATCTATAATCATAACTATTGGACCATTTTCTTTGGCCCATTCTAACATCATCTTAAAGCCATAATGTAAGATATCTTTAGCTGAAACTAAATAAAACTTAAAATCAGGTATAATCTTGGTAAGTTCTCCGGCTAAAGCTTCAGCCATAAAGCTTTTACCTGATCTTGAAATACCTTCAAATAACCAACCATGGGGAATTATATATGGTTCATCATTTTTAACGCCTTGCCTAATAGGGCTTAAAATTTTATATTCTAATTCAGCTTTTATTTCTTCAAGTCCTATAACATCATCAAATGTATATCTTGGTTTAGTCCATCCATCACCACCTTCAGAATAATCTTGTTCTATAATTGTTCCACCAATTTTTTTATAAATATTTTTAATTGGTTTAGAAACATATTTATCTAACTCATTACTTCTGTTTTTTATAAAATTTTTAAATATTTTATTTATTTCTTTATTGCTGGTTATTGAGCTATAGGCATCATATAAAGGTCCTCCGATAGCATCGATCATTAATATATTTTTAAAGTTATTATTCTGGTTTAAATAATTGTTTAGTAGTGCTAGATTATCACTGATAATTCCATTGCCTTCTTTTTTGCTTTTTTTGCTAAAACTTGAAATAGCGTAATAACTTTTAAGTAAAGAATGAACCACTGTGACTGTAGCTATCACAGGAGCTTTACAGTAATCAGTAATGTCTTTTGTTTTATTAGAAAAATTAGTTTTTTTATCATAATATTCTATATTTCTAACAAATTTTTGCAAAAAACTCCGTCCATAATCTTCTGCAAGCGGAGTAAAAATAGTTAATTTTTCTTGTAATTTAGTAAGACCTTCTTCTAATTCTAATTTATTAGAGTTTTTTAACATAAATTCTAATAAATCTTGATTAGCTAAAACATCATTTACTTGCTGAGAGTTTCTTTTTTTTAAGACTGTTATTAATGTTTTTGGTTCTTGTGCTTCAAAAAGATTAATAAAATAATCTACAAAAACTAAAGATTTATTTAATAGTAATTTGATCTCATGCTCATTTTTAAAAAAGAATGGATCACTTAGTTTTTCATCAAAAGCTTTTTTTACATAATCTAAGCAGTCACGTATTTGTAAATAATCTGTAAAAGGTGATTGTGGTCCAAAAATCCTTCTTTCTAACTTATGAAAAACACTTAAAGTTTTCTTAATAGTATCAATAAATTGAGGGTCTATTTCAAATTGAGGGTCTATTTCTTTTTTTGTATTAGTTTGTGCTAAATTAGCTGTTGCTAAGCTATCTGTAGCTAAACTATCTGTAGCTAAAATTAAGTTAAAATTATAAAAACATAGGAGTAAAAGACTTAATTTTATAAATTTATTATATTTTTTATTTTTCATAACTTGAAAATCTTTCAATATTTTAAAGTTTAATTATATTTATTTATCATTTTAATTCAAATTGACAAGTTTTGGCGATTATGTGATAATTAAAGATAATATTTAAAGCTCAAGTAAAAAAATGAATAAAAAAAAATTTTTAAGTTTAACGATGTTTTATTTATTTATTTTTAATTTTAAAATAAATTCATTAAATGCATCTACGATTAAATCGCTAATTAGTCCTGAACTAAAGCGGCAAATAGATATAAAATTAATTGATAAACTTATTTGGATGAATGAAAAAGGTTTTACAATAAATAGTAAAGAACTATTAGATCTTAAAATAAAAAATTTATATTGGTTGAGAGAGTTTTATAATAATTGTTTAAATAATACAGCTGATTTATGTAGTCTTTTAAGTATAGCGCTAAAAGATTTTCCTAAATCTATCAGTACTTTAAAATATGCTTTAAA
>CAXNIA010000028.1:0-6710 GCA_964202375.1 Candidatus Babeliales bacterium
AAAAAAGGCGTTCAGGCCCCGCTAGGGGCCCATGTCCCAGGATATTACAAAGTAAGCGTAGGGCAATAGAAAATTAAAGTAATAAATAATAATTTTTATTTAAAAAAGGGCGTTCAGGCCCCGCCAGGGGCCCATGTCCCCGGAGATTACGTAGTAATCGCAGGGCTCTAAAAAATATTAATTAAGTAATATCTAAGTAATAAAATTATTACCATAAAGCCTCTTCCAATAAAGCACTAGGTAAATTAATAGAGCCATCTGCTTGTTGATAAGTCTCCATTAAAGCAACCATTAATCTAGGTATAGCAAGAGCTGAACAATTTAGGGTATATACCAAGCTATTTTTTTTATCATCTTTAAACCTAAGCCCGGTTCTTCTTGCTTGAAAATCAGTACAATTGCTACAAGAAGATACTTCATAATAAGCATTTTGCCCAGGCATCCAGACTTCAATATCAAATGTTTTAGCAGATGCAAAAGAGCAATCTTGAGCAGCTAGTAGTGAGATTCTATAATGCAAACCTAATTTTTGTAAAATATTTTCAGCGGCAGCCAGCATTCTTTCTTGTTCTATTTTAGCATCTTCAGGTTTACAGATAGCATAAAGTTCTACTTTTTCAAACTGATGAATTCTAATAAGCCCTCTTTCTTGAGCACCATACGCACCAGCTTCTCTTCTAAAACAGCTAGTCCAAGCTGTCATTTTTATTGGTAAGTCTTGAGCTGCAAATAAATGATTTCTGTAAAAATTAGTTAAATTTACTTCAGCAGTTGGTGTTAAATAAAGGTCTTCTTCTTGTATTTTATAGACTTGATCCTTAAATTTAGGAAAATTACTAGCATTTTCTAAAGATTTTTCATTAACTAAGTAGGGAGGCAAGACTGGTTCAAAACCAAAATTTTTATTATTTTTTAACATCATTCTAGTTAAAGCATAAATAACATTGACAGCTGCTGATTTATAAAAAACAAACTGGCTCCCGGTCATTTGCGCAGCTGCTTCAAGATCAAACCAGTTATTAAGCTTGTTTAATTCTAAATGATTTTTTAGCTGAAAATTAAATTCTGGTTTTTGGCCAACAGTTTTAACAACTAAATTAGCTTCTTTGTTGCCTTTTGGTACATCATCTTCTAAAAGATTAGGACAAGTTAGATATAAATTATTAAACTCGATTTTTAGTTTATCTAAAACTTCTTCTTTTTCTTTTAAAGCTTCTGTAATCTTTCCAGCTTCAGCACGCTCTTCAGCACTAATTGGGCCTTTAATGCTTTTTGCTTTTTCATTTCTTTTAAATCTTAGATCTTCAACTTCTATTAATTTTAATCTTAAATTTTCATCTAATTTTATTAATTCTGCTACAGGAAAAGTGGGATCTTTTTTTAAGATATTTTGTGTAATTAATTCCGGGTTTTCTCTAAGAGAGCTTAAATTTATCATAATATATGTTATTTAATTTTTTAAAAACTTTAAATAAAAGATTATCATAAAGTAAAAATCTGTGAATTAAAATATATTTTAATAAAAAATTAGTAACTACTCAGCTATTAATTAATTAATATTTTTAAGTACTATAAACTTGCCCTGCGTTTTACTACGTAAGCTCCAGGGACACTTGCCCGGCGTGGCCTATACGCCCTTTTTCTAAGAAGTAATTTCTTATATATTTTGACTTAGTTTTGTATCCAATTTTATTGAGTAAATATGTTTAAATTAATTTTTATGAAAGGTTTTAGGTTTTAGCAACTAATATAGAATTATTTTACCTAAATTATTAAGTAAATTTTTTGTTAATTGCTAAAACCTAAATTATTAGAACCTATGAAGCTCTACTTACAGCATCAGCACCTGAAATAGTAATATTTATTGGAGAATTTGTCCATATACCATTTTTACCATCTGACCTTATATTATTTATATAATTCTTAATAAGATTTAACCAGTTTACGTATCTATTTGACTCATTAGGATCTTTATTTATTCCCCATAGTTTATTTATTATTCCAGTGCCTTCGTGCATCTGTTGATTATAATAGTAATTTCCAAGACTAGATTTTGGACCATTTACGCTTAAATTCCAACCAATAGCTTTCCCATATTGGCAAACACCATAACCATCAGGTTTGTTATAAAGAGGAGAAGCAGCATCAGTCACCTTTGTGCCAGGATATTCACAAACACCGCAAGCATCACCTCCTCCTTTTCCTGCACAATCAGCTGGATTATACTTCCACCAATCTACACAGGGGTAAATACCATTAGTTTCATTTCCATTACCAGGTATTACATTACTATTAAACATCATTGGTATTATGGTATTATAACCAAATATACAAGCTGCTTGTCTCAGCATAGCTGAATCCACATTATCATTTTTCCCGACTACACCCATTCCAGAACAAGCCGTGTCACCATCAATAGTCGGCTCATTTCCAGTAACTAAAAGAGTTACTCCCCCACCTACTTGCTTGTTTCTTGCATTTACACCAACTATACAAGCATTTATTTCAGCATCAGCAACAACTAAAAAACTATTAAAAGCTAGTAATAACAAAATTGCTATTTTTTTCATAATATTTTATTTCTTTCTTGTTTTTATTTAATAAAAATATTTAACTACATTTACTATTATAAAATAATTAATTTAGTAAAATCAATAAAAATAAATAATTAAGTTATTTTATTGCCTATAAGTAATTTACTTAATAAAAATAGCTAAAAAAACTGGGGCTAAAAGATACAATTAGTTGTAACTACTCAGCTATTACTTAATTGCCCTACGATTACTACGTAATCTCCGGTGACAAGGGCCCCTGGCGGGGCCTATTCGCCAAAATTAATTTATACAAGATATTTCTATAAAATAATGCTTTAAGTTTATTTTGAATTTAAAATGCTTGCAAAGTAGTTGTAAGAATAAGCCTATTTAGTATGCTTATTAAAAAATTTCTTAATAAAAGACTAAATTATGAAAGTATCTTTTCCAATCTTAAATCTAGATTTTGTTTATGATAAAAAGGGTCATAAAAAATCTGTTATTCTCGATATTAAAGAATTTGAAGATCTTGTTGAAGGCCTAGAAGATTTTTATGATATTGTTAATGCTTATAAGGCTAAAGAAGAATCAAGTTCAGAGGCATTTAGCCTAGAATCTGTGATTGAAGAAATATTATTAGATAGAAAAAATAAATAATACGTAGTCTAAAAAACTATAAAGTAGAATTATCTATTTCTGCAAAAAAGATCTAAAAGTAATTGAAACAAAAATGATTTTTAAGATTCAAAGTAAGCTAAATGCGTTGACACAAGACATGCCAAATCTTGATATTAAAAAGCTTGTTGGATTAAAGACTGACTTGTTTAGACTTAGATGTGGTGATTATAGAATTATTTATACAATAGATGAAGTATCTACAACTATTAATATTGTTTCTATAAATCAAAGAAAAGATGTTTATAAAGGTTTAAGTTTACTAATAATATGGATGAACTCTTTGTATACTAACTCATAAATTTTCAATAGACCTCTTTTAAAACCTATGAATAATACTATTTTTCCTATAATAATTAGATACATGTTGGTATTATTTTTTTAAAAAAAACGTATAGGCCCCGTCGGGCCAGTGTCCCGGTAGATTGCATATAATGCAATCGTAGGGTTTTGTCAGAAGTCTAATAACAATGATGCTAGTTACTTTAAAATCAATTGTTGCTGCCAATTAGCTCTTTTTATAAATTTATTTCTAACGGCTTTTTAGGATATTTTTCTAATAAAATATCTGGTAAATAATCAGACAAATAGGCCCCGCCAGGGATTACTACTCTGGAGATTGCTTAGCAATTATAGGGCAATATATTATAATTAAGTAATAGCTGAGTAGTTACAATAATTCTTATCTAAAAAAGAGCGTTTAGGCCCCGCCAGGGGCCCATGTCCCCGAAGATTACGTAGTAAGCATAGAGCCAATTTATGACACACAAAAATTAATTAATTATTAAGTAATAGTTGAGTAATTATAGTAAGCTTTGAAGAGCAAATAAATTGCCAAATGTAAATAAATAAAATTAAAAAACAAGCTACAATAACATCTTTTTTACTAAAAAACATAAAAATATTGCTGCTGCTGCTGCTGTATCATAATTATAGTACAAGTCAAATGATTTAAAAACGAAAGAAGTAAATGAAAAAAATAATTTTTAGTGTGGCTTTATTAAACATAAGTTTAATATTTTCAGCACCTGCAAAGCCTGAAGCCAAAACGAAATCATCAAATACTGTTCATCACTTAACCAAAGAAGAACACAAAAAAGCATCTAGTGAAGCCATCAAATGTGATTATATATTAATAGATGCAATACTTACAAATTATCCAGCTGAAATTGATAAAAAGTCACTTAAAGATAAAGATTATAAATATGTAACTAAAAAAGATAGTGAATGCAGGAAAGAGGGTAAAAATTATACTTATGATTGTATATCAAAAATAGATACGATTATTCATAAATACTTTTTAACTGTAAATCCAGAAATTTATAATAATTGGCAAGATTGTATATGTGGTAAAAATAATTCTAGGGGTTATAGTTTTTGTGAAAAAGATAAGCCAATCGTAAACCCAAAATCAAGATTAAAAAGTCAAGTTAAAAAATAAGATAGGAAAAAAAATGAAAAAAAATAATTTATTTAAAATAAGTTTATTAATATTGGTATTAAATGTTAATAATATCTATTCTGATAATAACTTTGATGCATGCGTATATGGGCAGAAAAAAAGAGGCGGAATAATTGGTGGTCAAGGTGTTGCTTTATATGCAACTTCGGGAGATAAAAACAGCAATGAATGCTTCAAACTGTATACCAATGATATAGGACTACAGGCAGCTTGTATATATGGTTATAATACTAATCTTGGTCCTTTATTAAATGATAAAAGCCAAGGAATTGTGCCTGGTAATGGTTGTAACACTGATCCCATGACTACACCAGCTGAAGGGATTGCTTTTAGTGGAAATGGCACAGATAATTGCGTAAACTATACTGGAGTATGTGATTATGGAGCTTCTATTGGATGGGCATTAGATTATACAAAAAGCAGCTTAAATAATCTCTATTTTTATAGAAATAGTGGAGAGACTGGTTGGACTGGAGGCCAAATATTGCAACATATATGGGGTTCAAAATTTAAGAATACTTATGATTATGATGCAGACGTAACAGCATGCGATGGTGGTGCTTGTAAAGCATGGGGACCACGAAATACATTACAAGCTCTTTATAATGCTTATATCGGAAATGCATACACTAATAGATGGTCATTCAATGGTTGGTCAGACAGCGCTATTATAAGTTCTAGTGATCTCCAAGATCCTGCTTATAATTAAAATATGCATAAAAAATCTAATTAATAATTATTTAATAAATTTTTATACCTTCAATCTACCAAATTAATTAACTATAAAAACTTATAATATTTACAAAACAGCTTACTTCAAACCTTACTAAATAAGCTATTTATAATTTTTGGCAAATTTTACAATTAGCTTAATCCCTTCCACTATTAATTACAAATATGCTTTCATGTATTACTTTTTTTTAATAAATTATTTTTTTATTGCTTTTAGCGTTATGTTTAATTTATATTAAAAATGTAAACATCAATATTTATGTAAAAAAATAAAAATAGAAAATACAAAACATAAAGGGAAGTAAATGCAAAAAATAATTTTTAGTGTGGCTTTATTAAACATAAGTTTAATATTTTTAGTATCCGCAGAGCCTGAAGCATTAGAAAAACCAAAAGTATTACCTGAATTACCTAGAGAAGAACATAAAAAAGCATCTAGTGAAGGTATCAAATGTGATTATATATTAATAGATGCAATACTTACAAATTATCCAGCTGAAATTGATGCTACGTCACTTAAAGATAAGGATTATGAATATGTAACTAAAAAAGATAGTGAATGCAGGAAAGAGGGTAAAAATTTTCCTAATAATTGTATATCAAAAATAGATCAAATTATTCATAGATATTTTTTAACTGTAAATCCAGAAATTTATAATAATTGGCAAGATTGTATATGTGTTAAAAATAGTAACATATCTTTTGAAAAAGATTCATCTGCTAACTATCATAGGGGTTATGGTTTTTGTGATGAAAACTTTACAGTAAAACCAATATCAAGATTAAAAAGCTAATTTGAAAAATAAAATAGGAAAAAAAATGAAAAAAAATAACTTATTTAAAATAAGTTTATTATTGTTAGTATTAAATTTTACAATAATAAGGTCTGATGAACTAGAAGCATGCAGAGATGGTGTAAAAAATAGAAATTGGAGAAATGGTGTACCATTAATAATAGATTCTTCAGGAATTTCAGGTAACAGTATTTCTGTAAAAACGATTAGAGAAAAAGCAGCTTGGATTTTTGGTTATAATAGTAATATTGGCAATTCTTCTTTTGATAATTTTCCAAGACCTGCTGATGGTAAAAGTTATACATATGGTAACGGTCGTGCTGGGGCCGGTGCCGGAGTTAGTATTGGTGGAATAGATACATGTGATTATGGATCAAGTATTGGCTGGGCGTTAAATGATGATGGAAGCAATACCTTAAATTTTTATAGAAATGATGGTTACGATTGGCCTAATTATTTATTATATTATCTGTGGGGTAAAATATTTGGTTCACATCAATGGAGTAATGGTCA
>CAXNIA010000029.1:0-6611 GCA_964202375.1 Candidatus Babeliales bacterium
TACATATTTGGAGCAAAAATTATCTTTAGGAAATAATTAATGAAGCGATCATTATGGATACTTACTTCTTGCTCATTAGCACTTTGTGTAGGTGCCATATTTTTTGCAATTTTTACACGTCTTAAAATTCCTAATAAAAATTCTTTAAAACCTATTTTTGAAAAAGAGCTTAAAGTTAAGTCTTTAAAGCCTCAGGAAATATCAGCAATCTATGAAAATGATATCTTTGATACTTATGTTCCAAGATTAAATTTAGAACCAAAATTAAATGACCCAAAAAATATAACCGCTCCTCAAGCTCCAAAAGTTTTTACGGTACCAAAAATATCTCCTCAAGAGCCCACTTTTTTAGAACCATTGCCTTTTACCTTAGCAGGAACAATTGTCTTACAAGCAGAATCGGAAAGCAAAGCTATCTTGATTGATAACAGATCTAAAAAAGAAGCTAGTTATAAAATAGGTGATGATGTTGAAGATGGACAAATTATAGAAATAGATTTTAAGTCAATTACTATAATAAGATCTAATGGTCAGCAAGAGACCATTTATCTACCAGGATCAGATAAAATATTAAAAACTTTAAATAATGTCGATGCAATAATTAGCATGCACGTTAAAGATAATAATTATATAATAGACCCTAAGGCATTTATTAATAAAATAAATTCTTTAGGAGAATTGATAGATAATTTTAATATAACAACAGCTTATCAAAACGGAATAAGTATTGGGTGCAAAATTGGAACACTTCCTGAAGAAAGCTTAGCTAAAAACATAGGTCTTCAAGCTGGTGATGTTATAAAAAAAATAATTAATAAATCTATAGCGAGTCTAGAAGAACGAGTAAGTATTTATAATGAAATAATTAATTTTAAAGAAGGCGATATTATAAATATAATAATAAAAAGAGGTTATCAAGAATTAAGTTTAACTTATAATCTTAAGTCTTTAGATGAACCATGGCTTGAACCAATAGCAAAAGAAAACAAAGAGGCTATAAATAAAGCTGTTAAAGAAGACTTAGAAAGGCGATATAAATTTGCGCCTACAATAGCTGAAATAAAAGCAAAAGAACGTAGTAATATAATTAAACAGCTACATGGCAAAAATAAATAATTGTAAGAAAATATGAAAAAGAAAACTCTTTTATACGCATTGTTTTTAATTTTTATTTTAAAAAATAATTTAGCTTACTCATCAGAAATAAAAAATTCAGAAATAAAAAATAATGAAAAGCTTTCAAAAGATAAAGTGTATCATGAAGAAAATGCCGAAAAAGAAAAGCAAGAAAAAGAAGAACAAAAATCTCATGATCTTTTATTAGATAATAAAAATAACAAAATAATAAATACTGAAACAAATGATGAAAAACTTTTTGCTGTAAATTTTACAAATGCTAGTTTGAAAACAATTTTAAATGATCTTGGAAAAATTTTAAAAATTAATTTTATCTCTGATGACATAGTTAAAGAAGGCATAGTTCAATCACCTCCAGCTAGAGACCTAGAAAATATTAAAATAACTTATAGCGCTAGCCAAAAGATGAATGAAGCTGAGCTAAAAAAATTATTATCTCAATTCTTAGCTATTTCAGACCTGACAACCCAACCAATACCTAATTTAAAAAACTATTATCGAGTAACATCTACTACAAATTCAAACAGATTAGCATTGCCAACATATATCGGTATTCCATTTTTAGAATTACCCCAAACAGGTCGCATAAGATATGTATACTTTTTAGCAAATACTTCTGCAGTAGCTATGCAAACTGTTATAAAAAAGCTTAGTAGTAATTCTGCTTCAGTAGATATATTTACAGATTTAAATGCTCTTATAATAACTGATGAAGCTTATAATATTTCTTCAATGATGAAGATAGTTAAAGAGTTAGACGAAAGAACCGTACCAGAAACTTTAAGTATTATAAAATTAAAAGACGCTAGCGCCCAAGAAGTGGTAGATCTTTATAAAAGCTTAAAAAATACGGATGACCCATCTAAATATTCTTTTAATCAAAAAGACAGCAAGGCTGCAAAATATTATTTCTCTCAACATATTCAAATGGTAGCAGAACCCAGAAGTAATTCGTTAGTAATTTTGGGTTCAAAAGATGGCGTAGAAAGAATAGAAAAATTTATTTTAGAACATATAGATATAAGTGTAGTAGATAATGGTAAAAAAATACATACGGTTAAAATTCAATTTAGTAACGCTTTACAAATAGCAAACATCTTAACAGCTGCAACAAAATTTGCGCCTGGGAAAACTATTTCTCAAGTTGGCGGAGTAAGAAATGGGCAGCATTACTTTAGTGATATATCTTTTCAAGCAGATAACCAAACTAATACTTTATTGATTTTTGGAAATGATGACGATATTCATGCTATACTTCCAATAATTAAAAAGTTAGATCAAAGGCAACCACAAGTAGCTTTAGAAATTTTAATAATAAATGTTGATTATAGTATTATAAAAAGAATGGGTACGGCACTAAGAAACCCCTTTCCAGGAGCAGTTAACTTTCAAACTGTATCTTATAGTACCACTGAAAAAGGTGCAGTAATAGATCCTAATACTGGTAGTTTGCTTGGAAACTTAATTAATCTGGCAACAACAAGCTCTCCAGGAAGCTTTGTTTTATCTCTTGGTAGAGAAAGCGTTTGGGCATTATTTAATATCCAAGAAGAAATCAATAACGATCATAGAATAGCTCGTCCATTTTTAACCACAGTTAACAAATGTCCTGCAACAGTAAAATATGAAGTATCAAGACGTGTAGACTCAGCTACAGTAATATCTGGCGGAACCAATAATGATCAAGTAGAAAAAATGAGCTTACCAGCTGCAATATCTGTTTCAGTAACTCCGCAAATAAGCTCTGATGGCACCATTAATATGGCAGTTACTGTCTTAGATGAAACCTTTACAGAGATTGATTATAATAATGGTAACAAATTTAGCCGAACAATAACAACTAATGCAGACGTTAAAGATGGTCAAGTTTTAGCAATTGGCGGACTTTCAAGAGCAACTATTGATTCGGCAAAAAATGGTCCGGGTAATTTTTTGAGTAATATTCCAATCTTAGGTAACTTATTTACAGCAAGAAGTGAATTAGCAGAAAAAAGAAATTTACTGGTATTGATTTTTCCTACTATTATTTACCCTGATAACGAAGGTGAAGAAATAATGCGAAAGATTACAAATAGTAAATCTAAATTTATAAAAAACATGATAGATGAAACAGAAAGCTCTATCACAAACCCTAGAGACCCTGTTTATCAATGGTTTTTTAGCCCAGATACAAATCAAGCTAGCAATTATGAAAGAGAATCTTTTAATAAGATATTAAAAAATACTGAAAAATCATTATTACAAAAAAAAGAAATTTTAGAACCGGAATCTGTTTTAGATTGGATAAAAAACTAAATGATAAAAAATATTTTTTTTCCTGAAAAAATTGGGAATAATTTTTTAAGTAGTTATTCATTTTTAGCTTTTCAATATACAGAAAATTTCATTTCCATCTCAGGATTTAATGACAAATCAGGATTAACAATAAAGCAAATCCAAAATAAAATTTGGCCTGAAGAGCTTTCTGAGCAAAGCCAGTTAATCAATAATAGCTTAAATCAAAAATTTGACTCGATAATAAATTTAATACCTGATCATTTAGTTATATATAGAAAAATAATTTTACCGATATCAGCTAAAGAGATAATTAGAAAAATAATTTTTTATGAAGTTGGGCCAACTTTGCCTTTTAATATAGAAGAAAGTTGTTTTGATTTTTTTGTTATCCCAGATAAAAATAAAAAAACATGTATTGTTTGGATAGCATTTGTTATAAAAAAAAATTTAAATATATATTTAGAACCACTAGAATTAATTAATATAAAAAATATTAATATAGTAGTTTCTTTACCTGGCGTTGTAGACTGGGTAAATAAACTAAATAAAAAAAATGATTACATAGTGGGCTATCAAAATGGCAAATCTGTGACACTATGTTTTTTTGAAAATGAAATCTTAAAAGATGTCATTTCAACTCATAAAGACAATTTAGACAATATAATTACAAACTTAAAAATTAAAGATCCTGAATTGCTATGGTTCTCTAATCAGCAAATTCAATCACAACACGAATTTAAAAAAATTAAAATAACAGAATTTAAAACAATTAATATAGATGCTAACTCTAAAGCTATTCACTCTTTAGAGCTTTTAGCAGCAGCAAGCCAGCTTAATTATGCTTATAATTTTAATCTAATAGAAACTAACGAATTAAATAAAATAAACTTATATCAATTATTTACTTTTAGTTTTTTAATATTATTATTTTTTTTATCAATGGGGATTCATTTATTATTAAACAATCTTAAATTTAAAGATTTTGAAAATAAATCAAATCAAGAAGTAAGGCTAGAACTAAAAAAAGTAGGCCTAGAAAGCAAAAAAACCAGTTTGCCGCTAATAATAAAAGATGTTAAAAAAATTATTGAAGACCAAGAAAAAATTTGGTTTTCTTTTTCTCAACAAAAAAGATTTTCTTTTTTATTTTATTTAGCTGAATTAACTAAACAATTAGACAAAAAAACATTAGGTTTATCGCTTAAAAAATTAACTATAACTCCAGATTCAATTTTAATTTCTGGTGAAGTAAAAGATTATCCGGCCTTACAATTAATGGAAACAGAGCTAAACGAATCTTTATATTTTAAAACATTAGTGCCACTTCAAGAGATATCTTTTAATGTAAATATTAAAATTAAAAATAAAGAGATTAAGCAATGAATTTTAAAGAAAATTTAATAAAAATAAATAACTTTATTAATAAGTTTGAAATTGTGATTATCCTTATATTTTTTACTATTGCGTTAAGTTTAAGCTTTCTAATAATTTATTTTAATATTTTAGCAAAAAATAATTTTGCTAAAATTAATAAACAGCGCACAGAATTAGCTACTATTTTTGGTAAATGGGAAAACATCAAAAACCAACAAAAAAAAGTGGAAGCTAATATTAGTAAAGATAAAAATTTTAAGCTTGGTTATTATGCAGCAAAAATAATTAAAGAACAAAATTTGAAATCTACAAGTATCGGATCACCTATTATCCAGCCAGCTCCTAGTATTAACTATGAAGAAGTTGCGATAATTATTAATATAAACCAAAGCACAACTGAAGAGCTTGTAGAATTACTAAAAAAGATAGAAGCAAATGAATTAGTTTATATTAAAAAAATAGACATTACTCCTCAAAATAAAATTATATCTTATTCAATAGTATTAGCTACACTACAACCAAAGGTAACTATAAATGTTTGATAATTTAAAAAATAAATTTATAGCGTTGATATTAATTTTTATTAACTATTCTTATACAAATGAATCTGTTAAAAATTTATTAAAACTTGAACCTAAGTCTATGATAAAAATAGATTATATAAATAAAGATTTAGAATATGTGCTTTTAGAAATAGCTGCTTTTAAAAATTTAAATATATTAATACCTCAAGAAAATCAGAAAGAATATCAGAAATTAAATGCGAAAATTAGTTTACAATTAAAAGATAAAATATCAGTAGAAGATGCTTGGAATTTAGTTTTGGAAATGCTAACTATCTCCGGTTATTCACTAAAAGAACAACAAAATGTTTTTACGGTAATAAAAAATAGCTCAATAGCTGCTGAACAATTACCAACATTTATTAATGAAATTCCACCTATTAGCGAAAATCCTGTTAAATATTTATATTTTTTTAAAAATATAAGTTTAAATAATAAACAAAGCGTAGATGATATAGAGCTAATTTTAAAAGATATGCTATCTTTGTCTTCTCAAGGTGCCAATTCAGCTAATTATATGTTTATAGTTAGCTCTAATGCTTTAATGATCACCGACAAGGCATCAATTATAAATGGTGTAATGAATATCATAAAAACAATAGACCTAGCCGGATTTAAAGAATCAATAGCTGTTGTTCCATTAAGATATACAAAGTCAGCAAATGTCTTAACTGTTTTAAATGCACTAATACCTGATAATAAAAATCCAGTACCTTTTAATAACTTTTATAAGCGTGAAAAAACAAAACAAGATAAGTTTTTCTCTGAAGATACAAAAATTACCTCTATTGATCAATCAAACAGCATAGTTATATTAGGAAACAAAGATGCTATTAGTCAGGTTAAAGATTTTATTTATAAATATATAGATATACCAATAGAAACTGATCGATCAGTAGTTGATATAATTAAACTTGACTATTTAGATTGTTTTTTATTTGCACCAACACTGCAAGCCTTAATTAGTTCTTCTAATAATCAAAATCAATCAACAGCTACTAGTAATTCTTTAGGATTAAAGGATGTATTAATTATTCCTGAACAACAACAAGCGCAACAACAACAAACAACTCAAGATGGTCAAACCCAGCCAACTTTAGCTTCTGGAGGCAACAGTTTAATTATAGCAGCTAGAGCTCAAGACATGAAAATGATAAAAAGAATTATTAAAGAAATGGACCAGCCCGAGCCACAAGTAATATTAGAATCTGTGATTGTTTTATTAGATCAAAAACAAGTTCGTCAGCTCGGCTTTCTTGA
>CAXNIA010000030.1:0-6577 GCA_964202375.1 Candidatus Babeliales bacterium
CATCAACATCAACATCAACATCAACATCAACATTTTTATGGTTTTTGGTGAAAAAGTATTTACTGTAAGCTATTTTTTAATTTTATTTATTTATATTTGGCAATTTATTTTTGCTTAAAAAGTATTTACTCAATAACCTTAAGTAAAAACAACTGTGACTAAAATAGACGATAAATTCTATTTCTAAAAAAACGAGTTCATAGTTTTTGCTAGGCCCTTTTCCCCGGAGCTTAGAAAGTAAGCATAGGGCTCTAAAAACTTAATAAATTATTAATTAAGCAATAACTGAGTAATTACACTTATTTTTAACTATAAATTATGATATTTTGTTTTGCGGTTGCTATAACTACTTAGTTATTACTTAATTATAATATTTTTCCCTGCAATTGTTACACGATCTCCAGTGACAAGTGCTTCTGGCTGATCCTATTCGCTTTTTTATAAATAAAATTTATTTTATATTTTAGTCCCAGTTGCTTTTACCTACGTTTATTGAGTAAATACAAAATATTAAATTTTTAAACATTAAAAGCTTGCCCTGAGATTACTTATTCCAAATATTTGAATTTAGCCTAAATCTTGCAGTAGGTAATAAAAGGTATTATCTTGAATTTGCTAAATACAAGCGTAAGGAATTTTTTATGACCAAACAACTAGCATTTATGTCAGCTGCTGATCTTAGAATTATGGTGCTCAAAAAAGAAATATCCCCTCAAGAATTAGCCTTATATTTTAAAAAAAGATTAGAAAAGTTTATTGATCTAGGTTCAACATTACAAATTTATGAAAATTTTAATTTTCCTAAAATTAAAAAACAAAATAATCACGATAGTTTATTATTTGGAGTGCCTGGCTTGAGAAAGGATAATATTTGCCATGTAGGTAGGATAACTTCTTGCGCCTCTAAAATATTGGCTAATTATAAGAGTCCTTATAGCGCTACTGTTATAGAAAGAATAGAAGAAGAGGGGGCTATAATTTTAGGTAGTTGTAATATGGATGAATTTGGAATGGGAAGCTCAGGAGAAAATTCAGCTTTTTTTAAAGCTAAAAACCCTTGGGATCAAACTCGTGTACCAGGTGGTTCTAGTGGTGGTTCAGCTGTAGCAGTTTCAGCTGGGCTTGTTCCTTGGTCATTGGGTACAGATACTGGTGGTTCAGTTAGACAACCAGCAGCTTTTAATGGAATTGTGGGCTTAAAGCCAACCTATGGTTCTATATCACGTTATGGTTTGATTGCCCATTCTTCTTCGCTTGATCACATTGGTATTTTTACCAGAACAGTGTTAGATAATTCTTTAGTTTATAGAATAATTGCTGGACATGATTTTAATGATCCAACATCATTAGCTATTCCTGTTGATAATTCTGATATTACCAAATTACCGCAAAATTTAACTTTAGGTTACATTGACATTGATTTATATTCTGAATTGGTTGATCCAGAAATTCAAAAAGCTTTTGAAGCCATGCTAAAAGTTTATGAAAACTTAGGTGTGAAACTTAAAAAAATTAAGTTAGCAAGTCTTGATTATTCTTTGGCTGCTTATCTTGTTATAACTAGAGCAGAAGCCGCTTCAAACTTAGCAAGATTTGATGGCGTTCGTTATGGGTTACGTATTAATGAAAATAGTTTAGATAAAATGTATAGTCAAACTAGACACGAAGGTTTTGGGCAAGAGGTTAGACTAAGAATTATTACAGGTAACTATTTTATTTCATCAATCCATAATAATGAATTTTATCGTAATGCTAAAAATGTTCAACTCTTTATTAAAAACGAGATTAAAGAACTATTAAATACTGTTGATGCATTTTTATTACCAGTACATGCTGGAACAGCTTTTAAATTTGGTACCTTTGCTGAAAATAGTTTTCAGATGGATCTGCAAATCTATTTTAACTGTTTTGTAAATTTGGCTGGAGTGCCTTCCTTAGCTTTGCCTTGTGGTATTAGTTCTGACAATTTGCCTATTGGGTTTCAGATAGTTAGCACTCATGGAGAAGAAAATCTTTTATTCAGGTTAGGTCATGCTTATGAAAAAGAGACTCCATGGCATTTAATGCATCCTCCAGGCTTTGAAGATTAGTAAAGAGCATAAATAATTTATGTGGCTATATAATTTTGCAAAATTAATATACCCTTTTTTAAAAATATGAATAATTTGATTTTTCTTATAATAATTAGATACATGTTGGTATTAATTTTTTTAAAAAAACTTATAATTAACACTGGGCCATTGTCTTTAGAGATTGCATATAATGCAATCGTAGTGTTTTATAAAAAGTATAATATTGAATCACTAAATAGATTATTTATTATGCAAAAAATCTTGTTTTAATAATAGTAGCAGATACACATTGATTAATTTACTATCGCTTAGGTTTATAGAAAATAGTTGCTAAAAAACCAAATATTAAACTAAATATAAAGCCTGGAATAAGTGGTGAGATACTATTGTTTAAAAAAGGCCATAATCCTGAAACTAAAGCACCTGTAATCATCGAAACCAAAGCACCACGCTTATTAAAAGATTTCCAATACAAAGTCATTAAAACTGCTGGCCCAAAAGAGCTTCCCAAACCTGACCAAGCATATAGAACAAAATCATATAAACTGTTTTGATATAGATTAGCAATAATTAAAGCAAAAAAAGAAGTCAGTACCATCCAATATTTAGTTGAGCTTAATAAACGATATTTGGGGGCAAACTTACTTATAAATGTTTCAGAAAAAGCTGTAGCAGTAACTAAAAGCTGTGTATTTATGGTAGACAAAGTAGCGGCAATTATGGCGCATAACGTTAGCCCAACAAAAAAGGGATTAAATATTTTTTGAGCTAACTCAATAAATAAATGTTCAGGCTCACAATTTTGGATTAAGGGAATACCTACTAAGCCTGTTAATATAGCACAAGACAAAACTATAGTTTGCCAACCTATGCCAACTAAAGCAGCCTTCTTAAGGTTTTTAACATTGTCGATACCCATAAAATTAATCAAAATATGTGGTTGACCAAAATAACCTATTCCAAAGCCTAAAAATAATTTTAAAAAACTTGAAATATGGCTAAAAAAATTAAAATTAATTTGCATAGGTATATTCTTAGATGCTGCTGCATTTAAAATTGATTGAAAACCTAAAGGTAAATTAAAATAACTAACTAGAGGCACAACTAAAATTATAATTAAAAGGAAGAAACCTTGAAATAAATTTGACCAAGATATCGCTAGAAATCCACCTAAAATACTATATAAAGCTGTAATTGAAATACCTATTATAGTGCCCCAAAATAATGGTATATCAAAAGTGTTTTGAAATATTTTACCAATTCCTGCAAGACCTGAAGCTATGTATATTACAAAAAAATAAAAAGATATTATTCCCGAAGCAATAGCTAAAGAACTATTAGATTTTAATTTTTTTTCAAAAAATTCTGTTAATGTTTCAGCTTTATAATAAGCAGTTTGGCTTCTTAAAGCAGGTGCTATAACTAACCAATTAATAGTCATAAAAATAACTAACCCTAAAGCTGTCCAGACGTGCTCGATACCAGCAGCATAAACCAAGGCAGGATAAGCTAAAAATAGCCAGCTACCCATGTCACTGGTTTGGGCTGATAAAGCAGTAACCCAATAGTTTAAAGATCGATCAGCAAGCAAAAAATTATCTGCAGTTTGATTTTTTTTATAAAATATTAAGCTAATGGAAGCTAGAACTAAAAAATAAACCGCAAAAGCCGCTATCATGAGTAATAAAGATGAAGATATAAACATAAATTACTTATTAATTTTTTAAATCAAATATTTTCTGACAATTTTCTGTAGTTACTTTAGCTACTTCTTCTAAACTTAAATTTAAAATATCAGCTATAAATTTAGCAATAATTGGAATATTTAAAGAGCTATTTATTTTTCCACGTTGTTCTTGAGGAGCTAAATATGGCGCATCTGTTTCTAAAATTATATTCTTTAACCCAAATTTTTTAACTATGTCTCTTAAATAATTATTTTTTGGATAAGTTATAGTCCCACCGATACCCATCATAAAACCCCAACTTACAATTAATCTAGCAAAATCTTCGTCTTCAGAAAAACAATGTATCACAACTTTTTTAAGTTTATCTTTATATTCAGATAAAGTATTTAAAGTCTCTGTCTTAGCATCTCTAGTATGCACAATTAAAGCTTTATTATATTTTAGAGCTAATTCAATTTGAGCCTTAAAGCAAGCTTCTTGTTTATTAAGATCATAATTTGGATAATGTTTATCATAGCCACACTCACCAATAGCTACTATTAAATTATTATTAATATTTTCAATAATAATTTCTTCTATTTTAGCAAGATCATGTTGCCAGTTTTCAGTAATATCATTTGGGTGAATACCTAAGGCTGCCTTAGCTATTTTAGGCTTTAATTTAGCAATTTCTAAACAATTAATACTTTCAGTAAGACTGGTTCCAATATTAACTACTTTCAAATTTTGCAATTCTATCTCATCTAAAAGCACTAAAGCTTGATTTAATTCATCAATATTTAATAAACGATCAAAATCTTTTTTTACTATCAAATTTAAATGGGCATGCGAATCAAAAAATGCGGTATTAGTCATATAAAAAGCTTTTTGTTGACAAAAATTACTATAGTTTTATGATAGCAAAATAATTATTTGGTAATCATATCTGATGGTACAATTAGTTTTTTAGCTAGTCAAGCTAAAAACTAAAACCAATAGGTTATGATAATAGTATCATTAATTATGCTTGTTCTTTCAAGCTGTAATCCAATCTTAATTGAATATATACCCAAATAATGGGAGTGCGTATGAATAAAACACAATTGATTTCTCGATTAAGTGAAGAAACATCTTTTAGTAAAAAGGATGTAACTCGTATTTTAGAATCTTTTACAAGAACTATTGAACGAAATCTAAGAGCAGGGATTAAAGTCTCTATTACAGGTTTTGGTACATTTTTAGTTGCTAGAAGATCTGAGCGGCTAGGTATTAATCCTACAGATAAATGTAAGATTAAGATTCCTGCTATGACAGTACCAAAATTTAAAGCAGGTAAAAAATTACGTGAACTAGTTCGTTCATCATAATTAAAACGTGAAACTTAATTAATAGTTTTGCGACTACTTTTACCTATATCTTAGGACCACTTACAAAAGTGGTCTTTTTTTATTAATATATTTGCTCAATAACTACTCATCTATTATTACTTAATTAATATTTTTTAATTAGATATTTTGGCGCCCTGCGCTTACCACGTAAGCTTCGGGGACAGGGGCCCCTGGCTGGGCCTAAAGCCTTTTCTTAAGAAGCAATTTTGTAACTACTCAACTATATAAGAAAAATAAAAAATTTTATTGTTAGTATTGTTGATATTGCACTAGCAATTGATTGAAAAATAAAAAAAGCGAATAGTCCCCGCAGGGACTGTGTCCCCGGAGCTTACAAAGTAAGCGTAGGGCAAAATTATAATACTTAAAAACATTAATTAAGTAATAGCTGAATAGTTACACTTTATTTTATTTAATTTTTGAAATAATTTTATAAGCTTTTTGTATATTAGCTTGATTATCTAGCGATACTATCTTACCATATAACTCATCAATTAATTCTTCAGATTCTGATTCTAACTTTTTAAACTCTTTATTAGGATTAATTTCGCCCAATTCTTTTCTAGAATTTAGGATAGCTAGAACTAATTTATTAATTTTTAATAATTCACTAGAGCCATCTTTAGTGCCATCTTTACTAAGAGATTGCTGAAGAGGATTTTGGCAAAAATCTTTTGCGTACCAGATAGCACTTTGAAGCATAGCTAATGGATGTTTAAATAAAGCAGCTTCCTCTATATCTTTAAAAATTTCTGAATCAAATTTAGCCTGTTTTTTAGGTTCTAATTTTAATAATACTCCGTTTGGTCCTTTACTGACAAAATCAGTCATTTTTAAAGCCATTGCGCTAGCATAAGCCTTGGCGCCTGTATGTTTTGCTAAAACTATGTCTGTTTTTAATTCTTTAAGATCAAGGTTATCATCAGGTAGACCTGCCAAAACTTCTTGGCAAGCATCAAAATCTTGCTCAGATAGAAAAATTTTTGCTAATTCAATACTAACAGATCCAACAAGCTCTTGATTGCTAGATTTTTGCTTTACATTAGCTAGTAATTCTTTTACTTTACTTATTGAAAACTTTTTTTGGCTTTTAGGCTTTAAATGCAAGTTGTTTTTGATTATCGTTTCAAATAAAACAATAGTTAAAGAATCAATATGATCTTGGAGCACTTTAGCGTTTAGCTTTTTACTTGGTTCATCTTGAAGAGATAGCTCAAGATTTATTTGTCTAATTTTTTTTTCAAGTTTATCTGCCAATAGTTCAGGACTAAAATCTTCTGAAAGATATGGCTTAAAATTGGCATATTTTTTAGCAATTAAATATAAAGCGTTAGCATTAGATGAATCATCTTCTCTGACAGAGTATTCTAATAGTTCACATATTTTTTGTCGTACTTCGACTGTCTTAAATCTAGGTTCTCCTGAATCATACATAAGACAAGCTAATAAA
>CAXNIA010000031.1:0-6502 GCA_964202375.1 Candidatus Babeliales bacterium
TCAAACTATGATAAGACAAGGAATTGGATTAGATAGAACTTTAAATATTAATAATTAAATTAAAATAATTATAACTTTTTTTTAATTTAATTATTGTTTTACACATAATTAATAATATGTTAATTTTTAATTAAATAATCTAATTATAAAAGGCAATAAAATGTTATCAAAATTAATGCATTTTATTAAGTCTCATAGATATTATTTGTATGGTGAACTAAACGACCAAGAATTTAAAAAATTTTTACTTTTTGCTGTTATATTTGCCTTTACTATAGGTGGATATTGGTTTTTAGCACCATTAAAAGATTCTATTTTTTTTAGTTCAATTTGTAATGATACAAATTCTTTAGGTAGAAATATAGCTATAGGAAAATGGATCTCAACTTTATGCCTTTTCGCTCTTTTACCATTTTATTCTTTTTTAATTGATAGATTGCAAGGCCATAAAGTATTTTATGGAATTTGTATTTTTTATATAACTGGTATTTTATTTTTTGCTTTATTTTTTAAATTTAAGCTTTTTTTTGCTGACTACGCTGACTACTTAGAATTAAATAAAATTATATCTTGGTCATGGTATGTGTTTGTAGAAAGTTTTGGAGCTTTTTTACCTGTAGTATTTTGGTCTTTCGTTTCTGATCATGCTTTACCAAATGAAGCAAAAAGCGGCTATAGCATGATTGCTTTAGGTGGAGTAATAGGTGGAATACTTGGTCCTTTAGTAGTTAACAGATTAGTATTAGCTATCGGGACAGCAAATGTAATGTTTATTGCTGCCCTTTGGATATCATTTATTCCATTATTATTAGCATTTACAGTTAAAAGCTTAGGGACAATAGGCTTAAAAGGTTATCAAAGCTTAGAGCGTAAACCTAGACCAGGATTTGCAGAAGGTATTAAGTTATTAATTGCAAATAAATACTTACTAGCAATATTTGCTGCAATAGCTTTTAATGAAATAACACAAGTTTTAATTGATATTCATTTTAAAACTTATGCTAGAAAAATGTTTACTTGCTCTGATAGCTTAGCAAATTTTTTTAGCATTTATGCTTTATGTGTCAACGGTTTAGCATTGATATGCTTGTTATTAAGAATAGACTTATTAGGAATATTTTTAGGAGTTAAAAAATCTTTAATTTTATTACCTATTCTTGTTGGATTAGGAATAATAATATTATTAATCTGGCCAAGTTTATATACTGCTTTTATAGCTATTGTCGCAACTAAAGCATTTAATTTTGCATTTAATCAACCAAGTAAGGAGCAGCTTTATATTCCAACCACTCCAACTAGTAAATATAAAGCTAAAGCATGGATAGATATATTTGGATATCAATCTTCACGAGCCTTAGGTTGGGCAATGGTTGGTTACCAAGGCATAGTTCAACCATTAACATTTTTATTTCTAAGCAGTGGTGCTGGTTTATTATTAGTAATCTTTTGGATTTTTATAGCATATTACGTAGGAGGAGAATATCAAAAAGCAATAAAAAACAATATAACAATCTGCTAATTTTTAATTAATAATTAATAAAAAATAAACTTTAATAATGCCTTAAAGGCGGAGATTTTCATGAGTTTAGGTTCTGTAAATAATAGTAAAGAATATTTAAAGTTTGGTTTAGTCACGTTAGCTTTCTTTTTTGTAATAGCAGCTTATACCATATGTAAGGAACTTAAAGATGTTGTTTTTATGGCTATGGTTGGTAAAGAGTATTTAAAATGGGCAAAGCCTTTAGCAATGTGCTTTCTAGTTCCAGCTATTTTATTTTATTCTTATTTAGTAAATAAACTTAAACGCTATCAATTGCTTTATTTTTTTGCAACTTTCTATGGTTTAATAGGTTTAATTTTTGCCTATTTTTTAGGAGATGCAAAGATCGGACTCTATAATACAGTTTTATCTAGTTCTAGAATATTTGGCTGGTTATTTTATTTTTTCATAGAAGGCTACTCACCTTTTGTAGTTAGTGTCTGCTGGTCATTTGTAAACTCTATTAGTACACCAAAATCAGTAAAAAAAGAATATGGTTTTTTAGTAGCAGGTTCAAAACTAGGTGGTGTTTTTACTGCTTATGGGGCATATTTATTAATGAAAAATTGTTCATTAAATAGTTATGTATGGGACCATCAAGTTTTAATAATTATTTCTTCATTGCTCTTACTTTGTGTTATTCCTACTATTTTTATGTTGACTAAATTTGTTCCAGCTTCTTATCTGCATGGATATGAAGCTGCCTATAAAGTTGACAATGGTGATAAAGCTAAAAAAGTAGGTTTATTTGAAGGTATCAAATTATTCTTAGAGCAACCTTATGTGCTTGGAATATTTTCAATGCTATTCTTCTATGAAGTTATTAATACAATATTAAATAATCAACGTTTAATATTAGCTGGTGAATGCTCTAATGAAGTTTCTGATCTAAGCGCAACATTATTTGAAACACAAGCCTATATTCATTTAGCATCTTTTTTTGTATCATTAATTGGTACAAGTGCTTTATTAAGATTTTTTGGCGAAAGAAAATGCTTAATAGCTATTCCATGCATTATTGGTCTGTTACTTAGCGTATTTGCTTTTTACCCTACCTATTATAGTTTAGTTATAGTTTATATGCTGATTAGGATAATCAATAATGCAATATCTTCACCTATCAGAGAAGCTTTATACATACCTACAATTAAAGAAATTAAATTTCAGTCTAAGTCTTGGATAGATTCTTTTGGTAGTAAATTTGCTAAATCTATTGGAGCATTTAGTATTGCTTGGGCAGAAAAATATGTGGCAACTTGCAGTATGGCTTTGTTCTCAGTGTTGAATATTTATTTTTTATTTATTATCCCTGCTTGGGTAGCTGCTTCTTATTTATTAGGTAAACGTTATGATTCAGCTATCAATAATAATGAAACTATCGGAAAATAAAAATATTTGTAACTACTTAGCTATTACTTAATTATAATATCTTGCCCTACGATTACTACGTAATCTCCGGGGACACTGTCCCGGCGGAGACTATTCGCTTTTTTTATTTTTTTTAAGTAACCATTTCTAATAGCATGCATTAGCTAATTCTAAGAGCTAAAATTCGTATTTACTAAACTTTAGTTTACAAAAACTGGACTAAAATATAAAAAATTATTTCTTTAAAAAAGGCGCTTAGGCCCCGCCAGGGGCACTTGTCCCCGGAGATTACGTAGTAATCGTAGGGCAAATTTATAACACTTAAAAAAATTAATTAAGTAATAGTTGAGTAGTTACAAAGTAGTTAAAAAACTAAATAGGTAACTTTAAAATTTTAAAATCTTTAATTAGCTTATTTTTATTATCAGGCCTAATTCGTAAAAGTTGTTCTTGTTCTAAAAGCTGTTTAAAACTATAAACACCTTCAAAAATTTGGTCTATTTTTAGTTGATGTAAACATTTATAATAACCATTTGCTTCAGCACATAAATTATTTAGAGGATCAGTAATTATAATAACATGTCCAGTAACCCAAATTATATCACCTTTTTGAATATCTTTATAATTAGTTATTTGTTCCAAATATGCTGAAGCTGTTAAACTATTTTTATAAAAATAAGGAATCCCAACTATTTGAGCAACTCTCAAAATTAAACCACTACAGTCTAAACCAATAAGGGGTAATTTATTTTTATTTTTTTCTTTTATAAAAGATGTCCCACCCCAAACATAAGTAATTGGTATTTTTTGATTAGCTAAATCTTCAATAATTTTTACAAAATTTTCTCTTTTTTCAGAATCAAGTAATTTTTCTTGAAAATATTTTTTAGGTATATTAATTGTTCTTAAAATATTATTTTTACCTATTAATTCAACTTTATAAAAATTTTCGGTTTCTTTTTTAATAGCAAATCTTGTACCTATTGAGTATTGTTTAAAAGGTTTTTTAAGTATTAAGCTATTACTTTCTAGTTTATTTAACAAATTATTTGGAATTATAAATTTTGAAATATTTGAACTTATTGGTATAGCTTTTAAAGTTTTTTTGCTTAAATCTTTTATAGCTATTATCTTTTTTTTATTTATCCAAAGACTATTTTGTTCTTCACCATGAATAGAACTATAAAAAAAAGAGCCGCATTCAACTTGTGCATGAAATTTTTTTAGATCTTTAATTTTTACTACTTCGTTAAACAATAACTGATGCAATCTTTGACAATCACCTAATAATGGGCTAGCAATATCTTCCTCTTTAAAAACACTAGGAGCACCATAAGCATCTACTACAGGATCTATTACAACTGCATATTCACCAACAGTTAATTTAGCAAACAACTGTAAAAAACTTACCAATATAAGAATATTTTTTGTTTTCATTTTTTAAAACCTATTTTTTTTCAAAACAATAAGCTAAACAATTTGATTTATTCCAAGCTTTTAAAAAGCTATGCAATGGATAATTTTTTAATACTTTATAGTGGCTATCTAAAGCTGGATCATAACATATCACTAATTTTTTTTTATCATTATAACCTGCTACCACCATTAAATGACCACTATTATAAGGTTTTGGAGCACCTTTTATTTCACCTCTCACGCTAACTATAACAGGTAAATTATTTTTAATATTATCTAAAAGATCTTGAAAATTTTTTAATCTTTTAAGATGGACAAAATAATTAGGTCTTAGTAATTCAGAAGCATAAGCTACATTAAACTGCCAAGAGCCATAAGTATCTAATACTGAATCATAAACCTGATTAGCTGTTTTTATTGGATCAATATTCTTATTACTGAGATACCTTAAAACCATAGTTAAACTAGTAGGAGAACAAATTCGATCAAAATCTTTATGATTAACTTTAAACTGTGAAAGCTTAGTCAATGTTATTTTTTTATTTAAAATATATTTTTTTTTATAGTCAATAGTTGATTTAAATTCAGTCAAATTGGAAACTGTGGCACCTATCAAATCAAGATCTTTTAAATTAGCACCATTTTTAGATTCAATTAAGATTTCAAAAGCATCAGCTTTAGTATTATTTTCTAACTCTAACCTAACATGATAATTTTTAAGATCTAAATCATTTTTTGTATTAAAATAAGACTTATTAATTAATGACCAATCCATTAAGGTAATATATTCAGACCATTTTTTAGTTAAAGCATTCCTAACTTTAGCCTTTATTTGCCAATAACCAATTTCTGGTTTCTTGCCATTCCAATAAACCAATAGTTGATTAAATAAAATAGTTTCTTTAGTGAAACTATCACTATAATTTTTGATATTATTTTTTATTTTTTTAACATAATTTTCTGTCCATGCTGATAAAATAAAAAAGTGTGTTAATATTAATATTATTTTTTTTGAATTCATTTTTAAATCAATATTTTTTAATAAATTTTAACTATTAAAAAACAAAAAGATCAACAGTTCAGATATTTAACTGTTTTTAGAGCTTTAACTATTATTATTTTTAAATTTGAAATATTTTTTATAAATATAATTTAATTTTAAAGGAATTAGATTGTGAAAAACAAAAAAATATTTTTTTTAATTATTTTTATAAAAACCTTTAGTGAACAAAAAACTTTTATAATTAATAATCAATCAAAAATTATTTATGATTGCGCAGAAAGTTTAGTAGATAATATAAAACCTAATTATATTTTAGGAACATACCATACAATATTAAATACACCAGCTACTATAATAACCACTAAAACTAAAAATATTAATAAAAAATTTAAAATAATTATAGACCCCGGGCATGGTGGAACAGAAAATGGAGCTGTTTATAATGGTTATAAAGAAAAAGATCTAGCTTTACAGATATCTAAAAAAATTTTTAATTTATTAAAAAAAGATAATTTACCTGTCATAATGACTAGAAAAACTGATACAACCTTACCAGTAGAAAACAGAGCTAAATTAGCACAAAATTATAGTGGGCTTTATGTTTCTATTCATTTAAATAGTGCTACTAAAAGTGAAGTGCATGGGATAGAAACTTTTTGGTGTTCACCTTTAAAAATAAAATGGTCTACGAAAACTCCAAATTGGGCTATAAATAGTGAAAAATTTGCTAAACAAATACATGCTAAAATATTAAAAATATTACCGAGTATTAATGATAGGGGAGTTAAACATGGATGCCCATTAGTATTAGTCTCAAACATGCATATGCCAGCTATTTTAATTGAATGTGGATTTTTAAGCAATAAAGATGAAGCTGCTAAATTAGCTAATAACCAATATCAATCAGAATTAGCTAGGGCAATCTATGAGGGTATTAAAGATTATTGGAAACTAAGAATTACTTATTAGAGTATTTGCTCAATAAACGTAGGTAATAGGTATTTGCTAAATAACTTTAGGTCACCAACTGGGCTAAAATAGATAAGAAATTACTTCTTAAAAAAAGCGAATAGTCCCCGCTGGGACGATGTCCCCGGAGCTTACATAGTAAGCGCAGGGCAAAGCTTATAATTATGTGTATGTTTTTTAGTTACCTACGTTTATTGAGCAAATAC
>CAXNIA010000032.1:0-6469 GCA_964202375.1 Candidatus Babeliales bacterium
CCATATTTGCTCAATAACCGTGGGTAACTATAAAAAATTATAAATATTTGTTTAATTGTAACTACTCAGCTATTACTTAATTAATGTTTTTAACCGTTATAAGTTTGCCCTGCGCTTACTATGTAAGCTCCGGGGACATTGTCCCGGCGGGGACTATTCGCTTTTCTTAAGAAATAATTGCTTATACGTTTTAGCCTAGCTGGAGACCTAAAGTTATTGAGCAAGTATGATTTTACATAAGTAAGCATAGGACAATTATCTAATAAGATTCTTATTTAAAAAAGGCACTTAGGCCCGCCGCAATGGCATCAACTTAAGAAAGAAAAACAAGATTAAGCAAGATCAGTAAGCTATAAATTTAGTTTGTCTCTTCTTGAAAAAAGCGAATAGTCCCCGCCGGGACCGTGTCCCCGGAGCTTACAAAGTAAGCGTAGGGCAATAATTAAGTAATAACTGAGTAGTTACAAAAATATTATTATTAACTTTTATGTTCTTTAAAATATGCTAATATAATGTTTGATAAATAGTTTAGCATATTTAAGGATTTAAGATGACACCTATATTTGATGGCTCAGTATGGCAATTGATTAAACAATCAGATGCTCTTAGTATGGCAATACTAATTATATTATTGTTTTTATCTTTTATTTGTTGGACAATAACAATTTATAAAACATTATTATTAAGATTTAAACAAAATCAAATCAAAAAAGCAGCTTTTTTAATAAAAAATAGTCACAGCTTAGATGATGTTTTACATATTTCTTCAAAATTAGCAGATAGTTTACCAGGTTATTTTTATATTAAATCTTTAAACGCTTTTAAATCTGTAATTGGTAGCAAAATAAATGAAAAAATAATTTTATCAGATCGTAATTGGGGTTTTTTGCAAGATAAAATTGATACTATAATTGCTTCAATTATTTATAAAGAAGAAAGCTATATACCATTTTTAGCAACTAGTGCTGCTGTATCACCACTTCTAGGCCTGCTTGGTACTATTTGGGGTCTAATTCATTCTTTTATGGATATAAGTCAAAAACAAGCTGCTGATATCACAACTGTAGCGCCTGGTATTGCTGAAGCATTAATAACAACTTTAGGAGGACTATTAGTTGCTATTCCTGCTACAGTAATGTATTACTACCTAAAAGGCCAAATTCTTAAGTTAGAAGAGAGTCTTTATATTATGGCTGATTCATTTATGAATATTGTTCATCAAGCGGAGGAAAAATGCGTAGAAGAAAACAAATAAAAAGAGTGATGTTGCCTGAAATATCATTAACTCCTTTAATTGATGTTGCTTTAACTTTGTTAGTAATTTTTATGCTAACCACTCCAATGTTGCAGACTACTTTAGATATAAAATTACCTCAAGGAAAGGGCAGCAGTAGCCAACAAAGCAATCAAGCAGTTGAAATATGTGTAGATAAGTCTGGTCTAATCTATATTGATAATAAAATAATATCTAAACAAAATCTTAAAAAAGAATTAACTAAATTATTGCAAAATGGATCTATAGCTAATGTAAAAGCTGATGGGCAAGTTGCTTATGACCATGTTGCTTATGTTTTGGATCTTTTAAATAGTTTTACAGGTACGAAAGTTTGTTTAGTTTTACAACGTGAACTATGAGCATTTTTGAAATTAAATTTAAGCATAGATTTTTATATAATATTGCTATTTTTGTATTACTTTCGCATTTCTTTCTATTTTTTATTTTTAGTTTTTTAAATAAACCATTAAAGATTGCTTTTTTAGTTAATAAGTCTGCGGTTAATCTTTCTTTTAAAGTTGATTATACCCAAAAAAGAACAGCTAAAAAAATTGATAGTGATAAGCTAAAAACTAAAAATTTAAAATCAACTAAACCAAAATTAACTAAAATAGAAAAACCTATTATTAAAGAAAATATTAAAGAAAAAATTACTGAAAAAAAAATTATTAATAATATAATAAAAGCAATTGAAAAACCAATTGAAAAGCCAAAATTAGCTAAAATAGAAAAACCTATTACTAAAGAAGTTACTAAAGAAGTTACTAAAGAAAAACTTAAACAAGAGATTAAAGAAGAGATTAAAAAAGAAAGTATAAAAGAAGATTTTATTGAAGAAGAATTAATAATAGGTAGGCAAGAATTAGAAGAATTAAAATTAACTTTACAAATGCATGATAAAGTTCAAAGTTTCTGGAAGCCTCCACAAGGATTAAAGCCTAATAAAGCTTCTAAGTGGTCTTTAACTATTGAAAAAAATGGTAAACGTAAAGTAGAAAAAATTGAAAGCAGTGGTATTTTAGCTTTTGATATGGCAGCTCAAAGAAGTTTGATGTTAGTTGATATAAAAATTACTGTTCCTGTTTTAATACTTGAAGTAGCTTTTACAGGTTAAAATTAGGTACAAGTTAAAATTAGGTGTTTATAATGTTTTTATTTTTATTAATTAGTTTGTTTTTTATAAACGCTGAACAAGTAAGCTCTGTAGATCAAAAAATAGCGCTTGCAATTACGGCTCAAGATTATATGGCTATGCCATTACCTATAGTTAGCTTAGAAGATAGTTTATTAGTAAAAAAAATAATTAAAGACGCTGCCTTTACAGGTCAGCTTAATCCTATTTATCTAAAGCAAAAATTAGCTAAATCTACTATAGAAAATTTAGCTAATCAAGGTTATGGGCTAGCTATATTTGTAAGACAAAACGAAAAAGTTGTAGAATGGTCTCTATATGATAATTTTTCAAATACAGCTCTTATTAGTAAAAAAACAGAGTTAAAAGATGGCTTAGAGCATGAAATAATGGATCAAATTTGGCCAATTTTATTTAATAACGCTAGTTCTTTTAATACTGTAATCGCCGCTGTAAAAATAAATAAAAATAGTTTTAAATCTAAAAATCAAATTTTTATCTTATTTCCTTTTGATGATCGCAAGCCTATAGCTGTAAGTAAAGGTAAAAGTAATTGCTGTACGCCAAGATTTCATCCTCATAAGCCTGCTTTATATTACTCTCAGCATACAAAGACAAATGTAAGACTAGTAGGATTTGAGCCAACATCTAAAGCTACTTTTATAGTTAGCTCTTGTGATGGTCTTAATATGAGTCCAACTATTAGTAAAAATGGTAAAATAGCTTTGTCTATAGCTCCTCATGGTACATCTAGTTTGTATGAATTTACAAATGTAGATAATAAAAAATGTTTTCAAAGGTTAACACCAGCAGAAGTTCAAGTTATAGCACCTTGTTTTATAGATGAAAATAAATTATTATGTTGTGCTTTTTTTAATAAAAGACCATTTGTTTCTACTTATGATTTTACAACTAAATCTTTAGAAAAAATTTTAGAAACATCTGCTTTAGCGCCATCTTATTGCCCAATTAATAATCGAATTTATTTTGTAAAGAAGATCGATAATTTTTTACAAGTTTTTTATTATGATTGTAAGACTAAACAGCAAGTCCAATTGACAAAAACTAGAACTACCAAAGATCATCCTTGGCCTAGCTCTTGCGGAAACTTTTTAGTATACACTGATATTGATCAAGCTTCTAGATTGGTGGTCTATAATTTAATTAATAATCAAATTAATTTTATAACACCTGAAAATGAGAATTGGAACTCACCAGCTTGGTCTCCTAAATACTTAAATAGCTTTGTTTAAGCTTTTAGGTTACTCATTTTATTAAGTTAATTGTTAATTTAAGCTTAAAATGATATTATTATTGTTAAATAATGTTTTTAATTAATCATAAAAAATTTATAAAAAATAAAAATTAAGTAGGAAGTTATGAAACCAACACCGAATAATGGTAATAAGCTTAAAGGGCCACTAGGTTTAGTTCTGGGAGCTATTATATTTGTTTTAGCTTTAGCTATTTTATCTAGTATTATTAATCAGTCTGAAGAGCCTGTAAAGCTAGATTATTCTGAATTTTATATGGCAGCTGAAACTGGTGATATAGAATCGGTAGATTTTTCAGGTGAATATGCTTTAGGAAAGCTTAAAGATGGAAAAGTTTTTCAAGCAAGAGTCAGTAAATCAGATGATTTAATTAAAACTTTAAGGCAGCACGGCACTAAGATTTCTTTATCTGATCAGGTTAGTAACAATAATATTTGGCAGTTTGGTATATTTGCAGCCTTTATTGGTTTTTTAGCTTTTATTTTCTTTTTTACAAAACAAAAAGGTGGCAGTTCAGGAGGCTTTTTTGGCATGGGCAAAAATAAAGCTAAATTAATTATGCCAAAAACTATCAAAGATAATTTTAATTCTTATATTGGTTCTCAAGAAGTTAAAGATGAATTAAAAGATATAGTTGATTATTTAAAAAATCCTCAAAAATATAAAAAATTAGGCGCTAAAGTATCTAGAGGTATACTTTTAGTAGGTGAACCTGGAACTGGTAAAACTTTGTTAGCAAGAGCTCTTGCAGGTGAAGCTAATTGCCCATTTTTTTCAGTAAGTGGTTCAGATTTTATTGAAGTTTTTGTTGGTGTAGGGGCAGCCAGAATTAGAGACCTTTTTACTCAAGCACGCAAGCTTTCTCCTGCCATTGTTTTCATTGATGAAATTGATGCTATAGGTAGACAAAGAGGTGCTGGATTAGGTGGTGGAAATGATGAACGTGAACAAACTTTAAATCAATTATTAACGGAGATGGATGGTTTTGAAGTTCATCCAAATCCGGTCATAATTGTCGCAGCTACAAATAGGCCTGAAGTTTTAGATAAAGCATTGTTAAGACCAGGAAGGTTTGACAGAAGGGTTGATGTACCATTTCCTAATTTAGAAGATCGTAAGAAAATTTTAGAATTTCATACTTCAATAACTAAATTAAATAAAGATATTGATTTAAAAGATATAGCTAAACGTACTGGTGGTTTTTCTGGTGCTGATCTTTCTAATCTAGCAAATGAAGCTATTATTAGAGCTTCAAAAAATAATAAAGGTGAAGTCTTACAAGAAGATTTTATAGCCGCTTTAAAAAAAATAAATGAAAGCAAGCTATCTACTGAACATTTAAAATCCGGACCTAGAATGTTTGTTGGTGATTCTGTTTCAGAAACTTTTGAATCTGTTGCTGGAGCAGATGAAGCTAAAGAAGAACTACTAGATATTGTAGAATATCTAAAAGATCCAAGTAAGTTAGAAAGATTAGGTGGTCAGGTGCCCAAGGGTGTTTTATTATTAGGTGATCCTGGCAATGGTAAAACATTATTAGCCAGAGCTGTAGCTGGTGAATCTGGTCGGCCATTTTTTTCAGCAGTTGGCTCTGATTTTGTAGAAAAATATGTCGGTGAAGGTGCAGCTAGGGTTCGAGATCTTTTTGCTCAAGCTCGTAAAAATGCTCCATCTATAGTATTTATTGATGAAATAGATTCTATAGGTCAAAAAAGATCTTCCGGTGGCTCTGATGGAGGATCACGTGAGCATGATCAAACCTTAAATCAGCTTCTTACAGAAATGGATGGTTTTGTTAAAAATAAATTACCAGTTATAGTTATTGGTGCTACAAATAGACCAGATGTTTTAGACAATGCTTTAAAACGTTATGGTAGATTTGGTCGTGAAATACAAGTTCCATATCCTGACTTTAAAGCTAGAGAAAAAATAATTAGAGTTCACATTAAAGGTAAACCATTAGCAGAAGATGTTAATTTAACTGATTTAGCAAGAGGAACTATTCAATTTTCTGGAGCAGATCTTGCTGGTATGGTTAATGAAGCTGCAATTAGTGCTTCTAAATTAGGTAAAGATTTTATAGATCTAGAAGATTTTCAAGAAGCTCGTGATAAAGTTATTTTAGGTAAGCAAGTTAAATCTATAGCTCGTACTCCTAAAGAATTAGAAATGACAGCTTATCATGAAGGTGGGCATGCTTTAATAAACGTTTTATTAAAAGAAGCAGATCCTCTGTATAAAGTTACTATTGCTTGGCGAGGTAATGCTTTAGGTGTAGCCTATAGAGCACCGCTAGAAGATAAAGTGTCTCAAAGTGAGATAGAAATGCTAGCTTCTATTAAAATTGCCTTAGGTGGCAGAATGGCTGAAAAAATAGTTTATGGTCAAGTAACAGGTGGTGCATCTAGTGATCTTAAAAATGCTACAAGTATCGCCAGAAACATGGTTTGCTTATTAGGTATGAGCGATAAACTTGGTTTAGTTAATTATGCATCAAATAATTTTAATTATTCACAAGCTACTGCAGAATTAATTGATTCAGAAGTTCGTAGAATTATTAATGAATGCAATATTGAAGTTGAAAAAACTATTATACAATATCGTCAAAAATTAGACTTGATAGCTAAAAAACTTTTAGAACAAGAGACTTTGCATGGTGATGAAGTATATAGAATGCTAGATCTTCCTGTGCCTGTTGGTTGGGAAGCTCATAAACTAGGTGCTAATAATCAAAAAAAGCATAATATTATAGAGCCTGAATCTAATATAATTGAACCTATAGTAGAT
>CAXNIA010000033.1:0-6361 GCA_964202375.1 Candidatus Babeliales bacterium
CATTAGGATTTAATAAAATAACTTTTTTAATTGATTCTTTATCAATATCTGTTGAAATAAAAATAGGTAACTCTGTATTTCCTCTGACCATTTCCCAGCGATCTAAAAAAGTTAAATCGTCATCATTGTAATGACGATGAATTAAAACGGCGTCTACACCTAAATTTTTAGCTTCCATAGCTGACTGACCTGGTGATTGGGAATCTAATAAATCAAGCATTACAGATTTGTTACGTATTTTGGCGGTATTTGAAACATTATGGATCACATGTTTACTAGCACCACCCATTACTGTTATCCAATCAGCACCATGATCAAACATAAGTTCAGAAATTGTATTACCGCGATCAATTATTTTAGTATCAGCTAAAATAATACTATTGGGGAGTTTTTTTCTAAATTTTTCAACAGATTTTACACCATATTCTAGAATTAATGATGTACCCACTTCTATAATATCAGCGTATTTAAAAATAGAATCTGCCACATTAAGTGCTTTTTCAAGTTCGATACAGTCAAAAGAGATTTGAAGCTTCATATTGTTACTTTCATAAACATATAGTCTGCTAGAATTAAGAATATATAATACATATAATAAAAAGTCATCTTGTTTTAACTTTTTATTTGTTCTATCAGTAAATTAGATTTATCAAAGAGCTTTTTAACAGGTGAAAAAAATTGCTTAATATGTAAAATTTTTAAAGAATCTAGTACTTCATAATTTTTTAATTTATGATAGATAGTTGGTAATAAGATTTGTTGACCGGTTTCGGCTATGCTAAAGCCTTCAGGTACATATATTTTATCTTTTGGTACAAATATTATAATGCTAAATTTTGGAATAATATCTTCGTATTTACTTTTTTCTACTTTCCAAAGCTTTGTTTTTGTTAGTTCATCAGTAACTTCAGTTATTGTATACCAAGCTGAATTTTCTTTTTTACATTCCCATTTATCTATAACCCACGGCACTGAAAATTTTGGTTTAAGATCATCTGTAACTATTAAATAATAATTATTTTTAATATCAGAACGCATTAATCTAACAAGGCCATTGCTATCAGAAAAATTAATAGCACCAGCATAAAGGCAAGCAATTCCTTCATTGTAGGTTGGAATGTAATTTTTTAGACTTTTGTAGCCCATATAGCCCGGAATCGCTGATTTTTCTGTATAATTACTTTCTAATTTAGGGTATTCTTTTATGAAAAAATTAATAGTTGGCTCACTAATAATATTATTAATTATTAATATTAGTAAGCTCCAGATTGTTTTATTATTCATCTTCTATTAGTCTGTATTTTATATTTAAAAAAATATTAACAAAAAAAATAATTAAAAATCTAATGGTTTATTATGTCAGTGAAATTGAATGCGTGGCAAAGCTTTAAAGACGAATTTAAATTAAACGAAAAAGAGCTAGATTTATTTAAAATTTATTTAGACTATTTAATAGAAGAAAATAAAAAAACAAATCTTACGGGTTTAGAATCTATTGAAGAGATGATTGATTATCATTTAAAAGATTCTCTAGCTCTTTTAAAATTTATAAATTTAGAAAATAAAAATATTGTAGATGTGGGTTCAGGAGCAGGATTTCCAGGGGTGCCATTATTTATAGTATCAGGTTGCAAGATGCGTTTATTAGAGATTAGAGTTAAAAGATTAGATTTTTTAAAAGCTATTCAAGAAAAATTAGATTTAACTAAATTATTAATAGATAATCGTGATTGGTTAACATTTATTAGAGCTAAAAAAGATCCGGTAGATTATTATATAGCCAGAGCTTCTTTGCAACCAGAAGAATTAGTAAAAGTTTTAAATGTTGAACCAAAAGCTACGGTAATTTATTGGGCTTGTGAAAGTTGGCAACCAACATTAAAATTAAAAGATTTAATTATAAAAGATGAATCTTATGAAGTTGGTGATAAAAAACGTCGTTTAATATTTTTTTCTAAAATAAAGAAAGCAATAGGTAACTATGACAGTAAAAATTAAAATAAAAAAAAAGCTTTTAAATAGTTATTGGGATGGTTTAAAAAGCACTAACGGTAGTTCTTATACAAGCATTTTAAATTATTTTGCTCCAGAACTAATCACAGCTTTAGTGATATATTCTTTGCCGTATTTAATTGACGAGTTATTTATAGCTCAATTAAAATCAGTCGCTACTTATGCAGCTGTAGGCTTAACAAATAGTACGCTTATAAACTTAATTACTAAAATAGCTGAAGGAGTAGCTGTTGGTATCACAATAGCTGTAGGAATATCTAACGGAGCTGGCAAAGAGGAACTAATTGGTAAAACTCTTATTCAATCAGTTTGGGTAACTTTGATTATAGGAGGATTAGTTGCTTTTAGTTTGTTTACAGGAGCTAATGTTTTATTATTTAATTATGGTTTTACACCTGATATGATAATTATAGGTGTGCCTTTTTTAAGGCTCAAATCTATAGGTGTTTTTTTAAACTTTTTACTTTTTGCTATTATAGGTTTTTTACGTGGTTGTAAAAATACTAAAACACCAATGTTTATTTTTATTGCAGGGGCTATTAGTTTTATTTTTTTTGATTATATTTTAATTTTTGGCAAATTAGGCTTACCAAGTTTAGGCTTTTTAGGTTCTGCTTGGGCCTCTATTATACAACAAGTTGTGATGATTACTTTAGCTTTATATTCTGTTTATAAATCATTAAACTATAAGCGCTTTAAGATTAAATTTTATTGGCCATCATATCCTGTCATGGTTTCAATTTTTAATTTAAGCTGGCCCATAATTATAGATAAAGCTATTATGTCTATTTGTTATATCTGGCTTGGCAAAATGATCTCCCCAATGGGCACTAATATGTTAGCAACATTTAATGTTATTAAAAATATTGAAAGATTTGCTTTTTTACCAGCTATAGCAGGAGCTCAAATTATTACTTTTCTAGCTAGTAATTTAATTGGAGCAGGTAAATCTGATGGTATAAAAAGTACTATTAAAAAAACTATGCTCATTTCTGCAACTGTAGTATTTAGTTTATTAATGTTAATATCTTTTTATCCTGCTCAGATAATAGGTTGTTTTGATAAGACTGGATCATTTACAGCTCAGGCTGCTCAAGTATTACCAATTATTAGTATTTTTGTATTTATTGATCTGATCCAATTAATTTTATCAGCCTCATTAAGGGGTATGTCTCAAGTAAGATTAGTGATGAATACTAGATTATTATTTTCTTTTTTCTTCTTTTTACCTACCACTTATTTAATTAATAATTTTATTTTTATTGAGCCAATACTGAAATTCTTATTACTTTTTGGTACATTATATATAAGTAGTGCTTTAATGGCTTGTTTATATGTTTATAAATTTAGAGCTATGGAACTAACCTCTAAGGAAATTGTATGACAACAGATATTACACGAGAAGAATTATTAGCTTTAGCAGCTACATCAAAAATTAAGCTAAAAGAATCTGAAATACCTGATTTACAAAAAAAACTAAAAGATATTATTAATTATGCTGCAAGAGTCTTAGAATGTGCAGATCAAATTCAAGCATCTTCTAAATTAATTAATGTTTGGCGTGAAGACATTATTAAACAATCTGATCCAGGAAAAATTTTAAGCTTAGCACCACAATTAGCTACTGAGGGTGAAGATATTTTTTTTGTTGTACCTAAAGTTATTGAAAAATAAATTATATTATATCAAATTATATTAGGATATTTAATGCATAAATTAGCAGCGCCTGACTCACTTACATTTGCTACAATAGAAGAACTTTCTAATTTAATACATCATAAAGAAATTTCAGTAGCAGAATTAGCTTTATATTTTAAAAAAAGATTAGAAAAATTTTCAGATTTGGGCGCCACATTAGAAGTTTATAAAGATTATAAATTACCTAAAGAAATAAACACTAATCAAGAAATCTTATATGGTATACCAGGAATCAGAAAAGACAATATTTGTCATGATGGTTATATAACATCTTGTGCTTCTAAAATTTTAAAAAATTATAAAAGTCCATATTCAGCAACTGTTATTAAAAAATTAGAAACAGCTGGAGCTGTAATTTTAGGTAACGCTAATATGGATGAATTTGCTATGGGTAGCTCTAATGAGACTTCCGCTTATTTTGTAGCAAAAAACCCTTGGGACCAAAGTAGAGTTCCTGGTGGATCAAGTGGTGGTTCTGCTGTGGCAGTTGCAGCTGGGCTAGTTCCTTGGGCCTTAGGCTCTGAAACTGGTGGGTCAGTAAGGCAACCTGCTGCTTTAACCGGCATTGTGGGACTTAAGCCAACATATGGCCGAATTTCTCGTTATGGTTTGATAGCTTATGCTTCATCTTTAGATCAAATTGGTATTTTTACAAGAACAGTTAAAGATAATGCTTTTGTTTTTAATACTATTGCAGGTCATGATATCAAAGATGCTACTTCATTACCCATTCCATTAGAACATACTAATTTTGATACATTACCAGAAAATTTAACAATTGGTGTAATTGATAATGCTATTAATGCTGATGGGGTTGATCCAGAAATTTATGCTGCCTTTGAAGAAATGTTAGCGGTTTATCAAAAGCTAGGTGTTAAAGTTAAAAGAGTTAGTTTAGCTAGCTTAGAATTTGCTTCTGCTGCTTATTTTATTATAAGTAGAGCTGAAGCTGCTTCAAATTTAGCCCGCTTTGATGGTGTTCGTTACGGCCTTAGAGCTGAAGCTAAAACTTTAAATGATTTATATTGTGAGACTAGAGAAGAAGGTTTTGGAGAAGAGGTTAGATTAAGAATTTTAGCTGGTAATTATGTTTTATCAGCTGGCCATTCTGATAAATTTTATGCTAATGCTAAAAATGTTCAAGCTTGGATTAAAAGCGAAATTAAAGAAATCTTACAATCTATAGATGCTTTAGTTTTACCTGTTCATGCTTCACCGGCCTTTAAATTCGGTGCTTTTGATCAAAATAAATTACAATTAGATTTGCAAGATTATTATACTTGCTTTGTTAATTTAGCTGGTTGTCCGGCTTTAGCTTTGCCTTGTGGCTTAACTAAAAGTAAATTACCTATAGGTTTTCAATTAGTTGGTAATCATGGTTCTGAAAATCTTTTATTTCAATTGGGTCATGCTTATGAAAAAGAAACTATTTGGCATACTCTTCATCCTGAAGGATTTACTGATTAATTAAGCTGTAAACACTAGCTATTATTTAATTAATTAAGTATTATAAATTTTCCCTATGATTACTACGTAATATACAGGAACAAGGGCCCCTGGCGGGGCCTAAACGCCCTTTTTTTAAATAAGAATTATACTTTTTGATACTTGTCCTACACTTCACTGCATAAGCTACAAATTTAATTTGCTACTTCTTAACAAAAAGCGAATAGTCCCCGCCGGGACGGTGTCCCCGGAGATTACGTAGTAATCGTAGGGCTCTAAAAAATGTAGATAAAATTATATTTTTATTATATAGCTGAGTAGTTACGAATTATTATTAGTTACTTGTGTTTATTGAGCAAATAAGTAATTCATGACCATAAAGAGCTAATAGGTAAAGCAAATAATTTTTCACCAAAAGGTGTATAACTTGAGCCGGTATATAAAACAATACCTTTAATAAATTTTTCACCAATTTCATTTTGTAAATTAATTATGCCTTTAAAATCTTTGGGCGTTACAGTTTGAGAGCTTTTAACTTCAATAGCAACTACATTTCCGGCGGCATCTTCAAGAATAATATCTATTTCAGTTCCAGAAACTGTTCTGTTTGGCTGTAATGAACGTTTAAACATTTAAAAAACTGTATTTTGTCTCATGATGTAAAATATTATATACCATGTAATAAAATATTTTACTTACTCAGCTATTATTTAATTATAATATATTGCCCTACGATTACTACGTAATCTCCGGGGACGCTGTCCCGGCGGGGACTATTCGCTTTTTTAGAAATAGAATTTATTGTATATTTTAACCCAATTGGCGACCTAAAACTATTTAGCAAATACTCACTATCTACGTTTATTGAGCAAATACTAACTACTGTATTTATTCAATAACTTTAGGTAACTATAAAAAATATTGTAACTACTCAGCTATTGGTTATTAAGTATTGTAAACTTACCCTGCGCTTACTTTGTAAGCTCCGGGGATAGGGGCCCCTGGCGGGGCCTAATCGCCTTTTTTTAAATAATAATTATACTTTTTGATGCTTGCCTACGCTTTACTGCATAAGTTACAAATTTAATTTGCTACTTCTTAACAAAAAGCGAATAGTCCCCGCCGAGACAGTGTCCCGGGAGATTGTGAAGCAATCGTAGGGCTTCTAAGAAAACATTAATTAAGCAATAGCTGAGTAGTTACT
>CAXNIA010000034.1:0-6347 GCA_964202375.1 Candidatus Babeliales bacterium
GCCCGCCGCAATGGCGTTAACTTAAGGAAAAAACTTGGTAAAAGTAAGACTAAAGCACTATAAACTTAAATCTTTATTTCTTAAGAAAAGTGAATAGTCCCCACCGGGACAGTGTACCCGGAGATTGTGAAACAATCGCAGGGCTCTAAAAAAAAATTAATTAAGCAATAGCTGATTAGTTACATGATTTTTTATGCATAATTAATTAAGCTTTTTGTAAAGTTAAACTAACTATGATAATATTTAATTAGTTTCAATACTATATTATAACACATAAACCATTTTTAAATTGTCTAATTTAAAAATGTAATAGTTTTAAATAACTCATATCTAGGAGGCTAATGGCCAAAGAATTTATAAAACCACGTAATTTTGCTAAAGTAAACCCAATAGATCCTGATCTTTTGTTAGAAAATGATATTCTATCATCAGAATTAGAATCAATATTTAGCGGAAAAGATGGTGGTTTTAGAGCCCAACAGTTAGTAACAGGTACCGTTATAAACAATAATGCTGATGGTGTATTAGTAGATATTGCTTACAAATCAAACGGATTAATCCCTCGTTATGAATTTTCAATGCATGAATTAAAAGATATCAAAGCTGGATCACAGATAGATGTTATCTTAGATGAGCTTGAAAGCAGATCAGGCGAGATAGTATTATCTTATGAAAAAGCTAAATCTCATAAAGCATGGCAAAAAATTACTAAACTATTTGAAGAAAACAAACCAGTTGAAGGCGTTATTACTCATGTAGTAAAAGGTGGATTATCTGTTGATATAGGTATTCCTGCATTCTTACCTGGCTCTCAAGTAGATTTACAAAGAATTTCTGACTTTAACTCTTTAATTGGTCAAACAATTTCAGCAGAAATTATTAAGATTAACAAAAAAAGGGGTAATGTTATTATATCTCGTCGTAAACATTTACTTGATGCTCGCTCAGAAAGCCGCAAAAAAGTATTAGAAAACCTAGCTGAAGGCTCAGTGATCCAAGGTATTGTAAAAAACATCACTAATTATGGTGTATTTATTGATATCGGCGGAGTAGATGGCCTACTACATATTACAGACATGACATGGGGACGCATTAGTCATCCTAGTGAAATTGTAAAATTAGGTGACAATGTAGCAGTTCAAGTCTTAACCATAGATAAAGATAATGCTAAAATCTCATTAGGCATGAAACAGCTGCAAGATAATCCATGGGCTAAATTACCAACAGATATTATAGTTTCAAGCCAAGTTACTGGTAAAATATCAAGTATTACAGATTATGGTTTATTCATAGAAGTGCTACCTGGCATTGAAGGCTTAGTACATATCTCTGAAGTATCTTGGACAAACCGTGTTAACGACCTAAGAAAACAATATAATATTGGTGATAAAATTACCGCATTAGTTGTTTCTATTGATGGTGAAAACCGTAGAATGTCTTTAAGCGTTAAACAAATGCAAAATAACCCTTGGAAGGTTGTAAGCGAGAAGTTTAAAGTTGGAGAAAAGATTAAAGGTACAATCTCAAACATCACAGATTTTGGTATTTTTATTCAAGTATTACCTGGCGTAGACGGATTAGCTCATATTTCTGATCTTTCTTGGACAGAACATATTAATCATCCACAAGACATCTACAAAATAGGTCAAGAAGTTGAAGCTATAGTATTAGCGATAGAAGAAGAAAACAAACGTGTTTCTTTAGGTATTAAACAACTTACACCAAACCCTTGGGATAACTTAGACAAAGACTACCCATTAAATAGTTTAGTGGATGTTACTGTAGTTAAAGTTGCTTCAGGTAATGTTTTTGTTCGCTTACCAAATGGCATAGAAGGTATGGTTTCTCATCAACAAGCATCTGCAGAAGGCAAACGTTTTGATAGCTTAAAAGTTGATGAAAAATTAACTTTAAGAGTTTCAGAAATAAATAAAACTGACCGTAAACTTTGGCTGAGCTTAAACTTAGAAGAAAATGCGGTTAAGCCAGAAAAGAAAAAGGTTGTTAAAAAGGTTGTTGTAGAAAAAGAAATCAAACAAGAGCCTAAAATAAAATCTGTGTTACAACTTGAGCTAGAAAAACATGCTTCAAGAAGTGAGAAAAAAAGCGAGAAAAAATGAACGAAACCAACGCTCCACAAATTGAATTAACTTTTGCTATTATAAAGCCTGGTGCTGTAGCAGCAAAACATTCAGGTGACATCATAAAACAAACTGAAGCGCATGGTTTTGAAATATTAGCTTTACAAAAAGGCTTACTTACAAAGCAACAAACTGAAGTTTTTTATGATATACATAAAGATCGTCCTTTTTTTGGTGAATTAGTAGAAGCTATGACTTCAGGCCCTATTACAGTTATGGTTTTGGCTCGTCCAAATGCTGTAGCTGCTTGGCGTGACTTAATGGGTGCTACAAATCCTGCTGAAGCGGCAGAAGGCACTTTGCGTAAACAATTTGGTAAAAATATAGGTGAAAATGCTACTCATGGTTCAGATTCTATCCAGAATGCTTTACGTGAAATTAGTTTATTTTTCCCTGATATGTTAACAAATCCTGAAAAAGCAAGCTAAACAAAAAGGGGTCTTAATAGGACCCCTTTTAATCTAAAAAAATATTAAATTAATATGAATAAAACAATAAATATCCGTCTTGGAATGGTAATATTATTAGTAAATGACTTAGAAAAATCTCAAGATTTTTATACAAAAATAGGTTGTAAACAAAAATTTGCCTTAAAAAATCATTGGATAGAATTAAGTTTAGGTGAAATAAAAATTGGTTTATGCCCTACAAAAAATGAAATCCAAAATTTTAGAACCGGACTTGTTTTAGAAACAAATGATTTAATGAGCACCTATCAAGATTGGCAAAATGCAGGTATAGAATTTATAAATGAACCAAAAACTGCTTTGCATGGAATAATAGTTTCATTTAAAGACCCTAGCGGTAATATTATAGACCTTTATCAGCCCACTCCAGAAAAAGTTTTGGACCTAGCTAAAAAAGTAAAGGCTGAAGACAGTTGCTGCAAAAAAGAAGATACCTGCTGTAATTAATAAATAGCTAATTTGCAAATATACTAGATTAGTGTAAAATAATAATATTAGTAATTAATTAATCTAAAATAAAAAAGAAAAATCATGATAAACAAAAATGTATCAGTTTTAATATTAATGTTAAGTTTTAATAATTTTGTTAACTGCGTGAATGCAGCAAATGGAATACACAAACCAATAATAAATGATGCTCATAGACAATTGCGAAATTTATTAGGTGATTTAGATCTAGGTGTCGCTGTAACAACAGCTACAATAACAAATAGAGTTAACACAGGTATTAATTTTTTATCAAACTTGCAAGGCGCAACAGGAAGAAATAAACGCGACTTTACAACATATATACTTGATATTCAACGTAAAGCTAGAGCAGCTCATCCTGGCCATAACTTTAATTTTTTACCTTTACCTAATTAATATTTTATAACTATTAAGTGATAGAAGAATAGTAGTTACCAAGCTATCACTTAATTATAATATACTTATACCCTACGATTACTACGTAATCTCCGGGGACAGGGGCCCCTGGCGGGGCCTAAGCGCCTTTTTCTAAAAAGTAATTTCGTAACTATTCAGCTATATAAGAAAAATATAAAATTATTGGTAACTACTTAGCTATCACTTAATTATAATATATTGTTGTGACCCTGCAATTACTACATAATCTCCGAGGACAAGGGCCCCTGGCGGGGCCTAAGCGCCTTTTTTTAAGAAATAATTTTGTAACTACTCAACTATATAAGAAAAATATAAAATTTTATTTTTAGTATTGTTGATGTTGCGCTAGAAATTAATGTGAGAATAAAAAAAAAGCGAATAGTCCCCGCCGGGACAGTGTCCCCGGAGATTACGTAGTAATCGTAGGGCAATTTTATGATATACAAAAATTAATTTATTATTAATTAAATAATAACTGAGTAGTTACTAATATTTTTAAAATAGAATAGAAATGGGGCATTTAAGATGCCCCATTTCTATTCTAAAACTGAAGCTTCTCTTAATTTAAAAGCTTTATCTAAAAGTCCGTTTACAAACTTATAAGCATCTTTTTCAGAAAAACCTTGAGCCAGCTCTACAGCCTCATTTATAACGATATGGCCTGGAGTATAAGTATTGAAAAGCTCCCACATACCTATTCTTAAAATAATTTTAGTACATTGACCTAAACGATCTATCTTCCAACCATTTAAAAACTCTAGAATCTTACCATCTAATATTTCAGTTTGATCAGCTATAGATTTAGATGTAATAAAAATCTCACCAGCTACATCAATATTAGCTTCAAAACCTTTATTTAACATATTAATAATAGATTCAATAGAAACCTGATAATCATAAGCATCTAAAGCATACAAAATATGAAATATTAAAGATCTAACTTGTCGACGCGTAAAAGGTTGAACAACTTTTGAGTCTTGTTGGTTATTTTCAGACACGAGTTATACCTTCAGACGTTCAACATAAACGCCTTCACGAGTATCTACTTTAATAACATCTTCTTCATTTACAAAAAGAGGAACTTGTAGAACAAGTCCGGTTTCCATAGTAGCATTTTTTGTTGCACCACCTTGAACAGTATTACCTTTAACTCCAGGAGGAGTAGAAGTGACTACTAGATTAATAAACATTGGTGGGTGAACAGCTATAGGACGTTCTTGAAAATAAAGAACATCATATACTTCTTGCTCTTTTAAATAATCTATAACAGTCCCTACCTGACTCTTTGTAAAAATAACTTGATCGTAGCTAACTTGATCCATAAAGTTATAGTCAACACCATCGGCATATAAAAATTGCATCTGACGATATTGTAAATCAGGAATAGGAAATTTTTCTTCTGAACGAAATGTTTCTTCATAAGTAGAACCTGAAATAAGATTTTTCATCTTAGTGCGCATAAAGGCTCCACCTTTACCAGGTTTTACATGTTGAAAATCAACTACTACATGTGGCTCATTTCTATAAAGAAATTTAGTACCTTTTCTAAAATCTGAAGCTAAAATCACAATAAAAATCCTTTACAATAAATCTTACCATAAGTCTTACTTTAAAGTTTATGTTATAGACCCAAAATTAGCAACGCCTAAATATGTTTTTTAGTTAAAAAAATAGTTACTTTATTTATTAAAATAACTTTTGTTAGATTAATTTTGCAATTAAATAAACAAACTAGGAAAAAAATGATCAAAACAGCAATGAAAAAAATATTTACTATAATTTATTTAACTCAAATTATATGCGCAGCAAATATTGAAACCAATCTTTCTTCTTTAACTTTTAAAATAGTTGAAGATTTAACAAATTTAATGTTTGATGATAAGCCAAGTATAGATAATCTAAAAAATATTTTAGAAGATCTAATAAACATAGTTTGTGTTATCGGTGACCAACAAGATCAGACAGGAGCTGTAAAAACTAGACTTACTGAAATAACAAGAGAGATTAAAAAGAAATTAAATTTAATTAAAAACAATACAACTAAAGACATAGATGAAAAAGAAAAAACAAATCTAGAAGTACCAACTAAAGAGCAAGAAGACAAATTGCTTCAAGATCAAGAAAAAAAATTAATGGTTCAAGGGTTTAAAGAAATATTAAGCTCACTTTTTGGTATGATGATAAACCCTTACGCTGTTGTTTTATATTCAGAAAAATTAATTTCTGGAATCTTAAAAATAATATCTTCTATCTTTGCTGATGGTAAAATAGATTATCATGATTTAGAAAATATTCAGACATCTATAAAAGAAGTATTAAGTAATAAGAAGTAGTAACTACTAAGTTATTATTTAATTGCCCTACGATTACTACGTAATCTTCGGGGACACGGGCCCCTGGCGGGGCCTGAACGCCCTTTTTTAAGAAGTAATTTCTCATATATTTGTAACTGCTTAGTTATTATTTAATTATTAATGGGCCCTTTTGTAAAACCTCTAATAAATTGATTTACAAAAGGGTTTTCAGTTTCCCATATACTAGAAGAAGGACCATTAAAAACAATTGCGCCTTCATGCAATAAAGCTACAAAATCAGCATACTTAAATATTTCTAGATCATGAGATACAACTATGGAAGTAACTTTTAATTTTTGCAGATCAAACATTAATTCATGAATAATCCTGGTTGTAATAGGATCTAAGCCGGTGGTAGGTTCATCATATAAAATAATTTTAGGATCAGTCATTAAAGTTCTGGCAAGACCAACCCTTTTACGCATACCCCCAGAAATTTCTGCTGGATAATAACTTAGCACTGACGGTGACAAATTAACAAGCTCTAGTTTTTCATAAAC